>JBPCUN010000014.1:0-2831 GCA_051011115.1 Weeksellaceae bacterium | reverse complement strand
AGTCAGGAAGTAGTGGTCGAGGTAAGAGTAGGATTAGTAAGGTCGGTAACAAACAAATGCGTAACCTATTGTTTTTATGTGCCTTCAACGCATGTAAATACAATGTAGCGTGTAAGGCGCTATATGATAGAATAGTAGCCAAAGGTAAGAGTAAGAAGTTAGCCTTAATTGCTGTAGTGAACAAGTTATTAAAGCAATGTTTTGCGATAGCAAAGTCTGGAGTGCCCTATGATCCAGCGTATCGATCAGTATTGAGAAATAGCTGATAATTAAAAATGATGATGATGTAAATTCATTGTTGAACTGGAAATAATTCGACCAACGGAAGAATTATTTCCAGTTCAACAATGCACAGGAGCAATGTATAAAAATTATTTAAATTTTGTTTGTTTTTTACCTCAGTTCTTTGTTAGCAGAAGTTAACTATTTTGATTTCTTGTTTTTTCGTTTCATATATAATTTCTCAATTCTTGGTAAATTTTTATAATATTCATCAATATCCCATGAAAGTCCTTGTTCATTTAAGTATTCATTAAGAGGTTCTAACCCTATTTCTTTTCTTAAATCATCAACCTTTTCAGGGTTTTGTATTGGTATGACATAAGAGCTTTCAGAATTTCGGGAAATGATAGTTTGAGTACCATAAATTTGTTTTTTTCCTTGATTCATTAAAATTCTGTCAGTTAGATAAGCTAAATGCCAAGGTTCAGCTTTGCCATTTTTTACGGCTTCCTTTAATATTGGTAGATATTTATTTTGAACAACTAAATCATCTATATGCTGTATTCCCAAAAAGAGAGTTTGGTTAGCTTCGCTACCGATTTCATCACTACCTAACCATCCAAATTTATTTATAATTTCACTCACGATTTTTACGCTTTCTTTGTCAATGTCTTTTAATTTCGAATGAATTTTTTTTGTAATAGTTGAATCTTTTAATTTTCGAGCATATAATAATATTAATCTCATGCTTTGATCCTTATTTCTTACGGAGATTAATTTCTTACGAATGTCATTATTATATTTAGATTTAATTTCTTCAACTCTTTTCTCGAAATTATGCCACTCTTTCTGTTTATGTAACTTAGAAAATTCTATATCTGTAAGAATTTCATCAAGTAGAAAACCTTCAGTGACGATGCTATCAAGGTTATTAATTGCTGAAGTGTAATTATCCTTTTCTAACTCATTAATTGCTAAATTGTAGTAAGGAATATTTTCTTTAATATACTCCGTCCAAATGTTCGGATATACTTTATCTAATTTACAATTCTCCTCACTTCTAATATATTTAATAGATTCATCTATTAAATGCTGTGAGTTTTGTGCAACGATATAATGACCAATAAAAATTAAAATAATTAATATTCTATGTTTCATGTTTTCTTGTTTAAACTAATTTCTGCTAACGGCGCGGGCTATACGCAGTTCAATTTTTTTGGTATCTGAAAGATAGTAAAAAGAATTTAATTGTGTATAGGCAATGATGTGTGCTTGTAGCGGAGCGGAGCTATTTCATACCATCGTGATTGTGTATGGAAAGTTGCGTTTTTAGGTAACTAATTTAACAAAAGAAAACGAACCAGAGGAAAATCCGTAGGATTTTCCAAGTAAGCAAGAACCAAGCAATTTTTTATACACGATGTTACCTGCTGGCTTTTGTGCGTTCTAATTCTTCTTTTAATTCGGATTCTGCTTTATCTATATCAACAGTTGAAGTCATACAGCAAAATCCGATTTCAATTTTCCAAGTTCTATATTGATATGTTTTTCCATCAAGAATAAATTCAGATTCTGATAATTGACTAAATTTTTTATCGGTCTTTTTAGAACCTAAATAAATTCCAGAATCAAATTTCATTTCAGTTCTTGGTAAATTCTCGTCAAAATCTGATGAAGTAAATAAAATTCCGTTTTTTGGGATTTCTATAGTTTTACTCCAGTTAAGTTTGGAAATACCTAAATCTGTTTCGTTCTCCATTCCGTAAATGATTGAAACAAATTCTTTATCAAAGTCAGATTTTATTTCGAGTGTTTTTATTCTCTCGCCATATTGATAAATTACAATTCCAATAATGATAAGTAAAATCTCAACTCCAAAAATTTTCTTACGAGTTTTGAGCCATCTTTTCAGGACTACATCAATAAACCAAATAAGTAATGCAAATGGAATCACATATAACGCAAAAATAAATCCCCAACCCATTTCATCCGCAAACATTACGTAAATACAATAAATTCCGATTGCAATAGCTAAAATTGAGAATGGTGTAATTCTTTTAATCATTGTTTATTGGTCAGAAGGATGTTTGTTTAAGCTTGCAGGTAACGGCTGGGTATAAACGCAGTAGCGGGGCAGAGTAGCACAATTTCTCGATTTAGCACTTACCTTGCTACTGCAATTTTTGATTTGATAAATTTACTAAAAATCAAATTAAAATTGCAAGTAGCAGAAAAGAAAAACTAAACATTAAATTAATGGCATAAACCGCTATTGCGTGTTATACCACTTAAGTTAGCATTTCATTAATTAGGGTTAAATTTAAAGTATAATAGAAAGAACAAAAGAGCGGAGTAAGATTAATTTATACCTTGAAGCTTAGGACTTCGTTAACATTGATAATCCCCGCTCTTTTACTACCCCAAATACGTTCAGTTCTATGAGGCGATGACCTCGTTTTTAAGTTGTTGTAATTCAGGTAGTTTGTTCTTTCAAAAAACAAATTTCTATGCGTAAATATAATGAAATTATTGGAGTGGACATTAGCAAAGATGTTTTTGATACCTACAGTACCGAGCAGGGGCCTAATCAGTACAGTAATGATCAAAAA
>JBPCUN010000013.1:0-44772 GCA_051011115.1 Weeksellaceae bacterium | reverse complement strand
ACCTTACACCAATCACTCCTCATAACAATAGTGGACTTTCAGCAGATTTATTTGGAGATGCACCCATCCCGAAATATAAAAGAAAGCTCAAAGCTCCAAAAAAGAAATTAGATACGGGTAGCAACCTAAAACCTTTGAGCGAAGCTGAAATCATATCCGCACAAAGTGGTGATATGCAAATCATAGAACCGGGCAATACGGTACAACATGATAGATTTGGTAAAGGGAAAGTGGTTTCTCTGGAAGGAGAACCCGGAAATGTAAAAGCTAATATTAATTTTGAAACCAGTGGTGAAAAGAAATTACTATTGAAATTTGCAAAACTTAGAATTATAGCGAATTAAAGATTAAAGAAATTTAATCATTAAAAAGGCCGTTTCAACTCAACTTGAAACGGCCTTTTATAGTTAATATTTAAAATGATGATTAATCATTAAACGTAAATCCTTTGGTATAAATTCTACCATATCTATCCACGAAATTCAATGATACTTTATCCTTTTCATTCTTCAAGATTTGATCTACATCTTTTTTAGAATTTACTCCCTTGTTATTAATTTTAAGAATAATAAAACCTTCTGAAATTCCAATTCGAGCAAATATACCATTACTCTTTACACTAGTAACTACTACGCCACTCTCAATTCCAAATTCAATTTTCTGTCTATCTGTTAAAGGTTCAAATGTTGCACCTAGACGTTCTGTCGGAGTTAGGTCATCAACTGATCTTGTTTTAGTGTTACCCTCCATGTCTTTTAATGTAACGGTATAAGTTCTTGATTTTCCGTTTCTATCCACAGTCACTTTCACTTTGTCCCCAGGACTTTTACCACCAACCGCTAAGGATAGCGCAGCAAAAGTGTTAATTTTTTTACCATCTACTTCTTTAATGATATCTCCTTTTTCAAGGCCAGCTTCAATCGCACCACCATCTTCAGTTAATTCAGTAATCATAACACCTTGACCTGTTTTAATCTTGGCATCATACTTAGAGTTATATCTTTTCACTGCAAAGTCATCTGATAAATCCATACCTCCAACGCCTAGATATCCACGTTGAACCATACCAAATTGTTTGATATCAGACACCACTTTTTTCACTAAATTAGCAGGAACAGCAAATCCATACCCTGCATAAGAACCTGTCTGTGAATAAATGGCAGTATTAATTCCTACCAAATGTCCATTGGTGTTAATTAAAGCCCCACCAGAGTTTCCTGGATTAATCGCGGCATCGGTTTGAATAAAAGATTCAATTGGATGATCTCCATTTCTAGCAAGAATTCCAATCCCTCTACCTTTTGCGCTCACAATACCTGCAGTTACCGTAGAGTTTAAACCAAATGGATTACCTACTGCTAACACCCACTCACCTACTCTTAAATTATCTGAATTAAAGAAAGCTAAAGAGGGTAAATTATCTTCATCAATCTTCAAAAGCGCAATATCTGTATTGGGATCAGTTCCTACTAATTTCGCAGTATAAGTTTGCTTATTGTTCAAAGTTACCTCCAATTTATTTGCATCTGCAATTACGTGATTGTTGGTAACAATGTATCCATCTTTAGAAATAATTACCCCAGACCCTGCAGAAGTGGGCATGTCATCCATTTCCTCTTGGCGCTGTGGTGTATTTTGCTCACCTCCTCTACCTCTGAAAAATTGATCAAAAAACGGATCATTAAAGAAATCAAATGGATTCGCTTGTCTCCTACTTCTAGGATCTGATTTTCCATAATTCTGAATACTTACCACCGCATTTACAGATTCCTCTGCAGCCTTAGTGAAATCTGGAAGCTCTGTACCAGCAGAAGCATAATCGTATGATGCAAAATGTTGATTACTATTTGATACATCTGGTGCATTGACACCTAATGTTTCTTGAAATAGATTGCTATCTGCTTGGGAATATTCTATAAGCCCAAAAGTCGTTCCTGCACTTATCACACCCACTAATGCATACTTAAATAAATTATTCATCGATATAAAAGTTTATTTTAATTAATCCTTTAACATTTTACAAAAGTAGTACCAAATGAAATATTGTCATAATCTGTTTAACGGTACTTAACACTAATTGGCAATGTTTAATACATCCTATTTTTTAAAAGGGGATTTGTAACTTTTTTTGTATCTTGAAAATTATGGCACATTATAAGCAGTGTTTCCTGCAATTAAATATACAAATCAATGGGAGAATTTAACTTAAAAGACTTAGAAAAAATATATACAACAGAGGAAATCATGGATTTCCTTGTAGAACATGATATCATTAAAGAAAAGAAATTCGTTAAGGAATATGAATACGAAAAAGAACTAAAGGAGCTTCAATATCAATTAGTTCACTTGCAAGCACACTTGGCAAAAACAGGGCAACGTGTCGTATTGATTTTTGAGGGACGTGACGCTGCAGGAAAAGGTGGTGCGATTAAAAGAATTGTTAAGAATTTAAATCCAAAGAGATACCATATTGTAGCATTGCCTAAACCTACTGAAAAGGAGCAAGGACAATGGTATTTTCAGAGATATTTAGAAAAGTTACCAACGGCAGGTTACTTTGCTTTTTATGATAGAAGCTGGTACAATAGAGCGGTAGTAGAACCCGTTTTTGGTTTCTGTACAGAAGAGCAGCATGAATTGTTTATGAAAGAGGTGAACCATGTTGAACAGCGATTAGTGAATGATGGGATAATTTTCATTAAATTCTTTTTGGATATTTCTAAAGAAGAACAGCAAGAGCGATTAAAGGATAGAAAAGAAGACCCGCTGAAACAATGGAAATTAGGTGGTCTAGACAAACAAGCTTTAGAGAAATGGGATAGCTATTCACATTACATTCGCAAGATGCTAGATCTTACATCTACACCAGAATTACCATGGATAGAGATTTCAACGGATGATAAAAAAACTGCAAGATTAGAGATTATAAAATATCTACTAACTCATGTAGATGGATTTAAACCTTCTGTAGAAATTGAGTTAGATAAGGAGGTTGTAGTAGAACATACCTAATATTAAGAATATGAGTCAATTTGTCATTCTACATAAATTTTATAACCCTGTAGAAGCAGAAATGTTTAGAGCGAGGTTAGAAAGTGAAGGGATATATGCCGCCATTCTAGACCAAAACACCAATTATACGATTGGCCCTACCATTATGGATGGATTACGCCTGCAAATCAGAGAGGAAGATTATAAAAAAGCCAGTGAAATTTTAAAAATTTATTTGGATAATCAAGAATAATTCATAATTTTGCCGTCCGATTCAATAACCTCTGACGAAAACCGTGAATGTTGTTGTTTCAAAAACCAATTTTATATATAAAAATGGACGATATCTTAAAGTATGTACACGATAATTTCGTAGAGAAAAACGACTTACCTGATTTTGCTGCTGGTGATACAATTACTGTTTACCAAGAGATTAGAGAGGGTAGTAAAACGCGTACACAGTTCTTCCGTGGAGTAGTTTTACAAAGAAGAGGTTCTGGAGCAACAGAAACTTTTACAATTCGTAAAATGAGTGGTGAGATAGGTGTAGAGAGAATCATTCCTCTTAACATGCCATCTATTCAAAAAATCGAAGTAAACAAACGTGGTAAAGTTAGAAGAGCAAGAATTTTCTACTTTAGAGGCTTACGTGGTAAAAAAGCAAGAATTAAAGACATTTAATTCAGAAAAATCTATTTGTGTAAAAAATCCCATGGTTCCTAATCATGGGATTTTTTATTTATAGCTATTATTCCCTTAAACTTTATATCTAAATTACATTTGTTTTATATTTGCTATATGAGTATACAAGATAAACAAGCAGAAATCATAGAAGAGTTTTCATTTTTTGATGATTGGCAAGAGCGATATGAATATTTAATTCAGTTGGGGAACAGTCTACCACCAATGGATGAAGAGAAAAAGAATGCAGGCTTACTTGTAAAAGGATGCCAATCCAACGTATGGCTAGATGCTTCTATGCACGATGGTGTCATGGATTTCACAGCTGATAGTGATGCTATTTTACCTAAAGGCATTGCAGCTTTACTCGTTCGACTTTATTCTGGAGAAGAACCTAAAGAAATCTTGAATAGTGATGAAAAATTTATAGAGGATATTGGTTTACAAGAATTTTTATCCCCTACCCGCGCCAATGGTTTGCTTGCCATGATAAAACAGATAAAATTTTACGCTATAGCTTATCAAGCTAAAAGTAATCGATAAACATTGAAACCAACCCATCTATTAGTGTTTCGTTTGTCATCCTTGGGTGATGTTGCCATGTGTGTTCCTGTGATCATGACAGCGTTAGCACAAAATCCTACCTTAAAAATTGATTTTGTAGCACCCCAAATGATGCATGATTTCTTTCCTGATCATCCTAGACTAAAGCTAATTACATTTGACAAAAAGAAAACACACGAGGGTCTTGTTGGAATTTATCGTTTTTTTTCAACATTAGATATTTCGTCCTATGATGCGATGATAGACTTACATGATGTCTTAAGGTCACAAATATTAAAAGTACTTTTTAAATTCAAAGGAATTAAAACGGTTTCAGTAGATAAAGGAAGAAAAGAAAAGAAAGCACTGGTTCAACACAATCCCTTCTCCCCACTAAAACTCATGCCAGAGCGTTATGCAGATACATTTCGCAGATTAGGTCTTGAAGTGAATCTTAAGCACCAACTTACAGACTTTCATTCTTTAAAAGTAGATAAAACCAATGCCATAGGAATTGCACCTTTTGCGGCTCATCCAGGGAAAATGTATGATATAACCAAGATGAAAGAAGTAGTCTTAGCTTTACAAAAAAAATATTCTATTAAAATTTTTGGGTCTAAACAAGATTTAGATTCCATTGAGTCTTGGGAAGAAATGCACAATGTTTCGTTTGTGAAGGAAAGCTCTTTTGCAGATGAATTGAAGGTAATTAAAAGCTTACAAGTCATGGTGTCAATGGATAGTGCCAACATGCACTTAGCTTCTTTAGTTGGAGTTCCTGTAATTTCTATATGGGGTGTTACACATCCCTATGCAGGATTTTTAGGGTATGGACAATCTGAAGATTTAATAGTACAAGATGAAACACTACCATGGCGTCCAACTTCTATTTTTGGGCATCAATTGGGACCTGCAGATAATCCTAATGGTCTTCAGCAAATTTCACCTCAGCAAATTATAGAAAAAGTCAACTCTGTCATATGAAAAATTTTGTGTTTTATATAGCGATCATTAGTGTGATGAGTTCTTGTGAAAAGCCAGCACCCCAAAAACCTAAAGAAATTTACAACGGGAAAGAAGAAATAAAACAAAAGTTGGACACCACTATAAAACCCATCACTATAGATTCAATTAAAATTGACTCTCTTGATGCAACAGAAAATAGTAGATAATCAATCTAATCTCTCTTTCTCTTTACATCATCTGCGTCTTCATTTCGCCAAACGTATTTCTTTAAATCAAATTTACTGCTTCTCCAAATCAGAAATAATGGAAAGGTAACCAGAAAAACCCCTATGGTTCCGAATCCAAAAAATTTGTCTTTTAATGGATCTTCTGTGTAATTAAAATAAAGACCAATCAATAGTAATGTGACAGATATGGTTGCTGCAAGTAAAACAATGTATTTCATGAATTATGGATTGAATCATTTTCAAAAGGACTGTGTGGAATCACATCATCGAATCGATCAAAAGAGTAAAACCCTTTTAATAAAATTACTAGGCCAAAGATAAACAAACCAATTCCTAACACGCGTCTGATTTTATACACCAACGCATCACTCATTCTTTCTTTAAACTTATTAGCTAAAAATATCTTGGCCAAATCGATTCCTAAAAAGGTCAAAAGAGCTATCCCCATAAACAACATAAATTCATAGTCTTCTGGATAATTCATGGTAACCCAACCTACAATAACAAACCAAAATATCACAATTCCGATGTTAAGCATATTCATTAGAAAACCATTAGCAAAGGTTTTAAAATAATTATGACTAACAACATGTGCTTTATTTACATGCAAAACAGGTTTAGAGAAATACATGTAAGCGCCATATACCATAATAATAAAACCGCCAATTTTGTAGAGTGATGGATGCGTTTCTATAAAAACAGATAAATCCTTGGCTCCATAATAGGCAATAACAATACATGTTAAATCTGCAAACAATACACCTGCATCTAGCGTTAATGCCGCACGCCATCCTTTAGTAAGACTTGTTTCAATTAATAGAAAAAAGGCAGGTCCAATTAAGATTAAACTTAGCATGACGCCTAATAGAATAGCATATAATACAAATTCAATCATATTTACTGAATTTGAATGGCTGCAAAATTATCTATAATATCCAAGGCAAGTTTCAATGCTTGCATCCCGTCATCCACAGATACACGAACATCCGCATTATGGTTAATGCTGTCTGCAAAAGCATCTAACTCGTCTAGAATCGCATTATTGGGTTCTATCGTAGGATATTCAAACGAGATTTTCTTTTTCTTTTTTTCTGCATTTTCTAATATCATAGCGTAATCATCAAGCTCTGCGTCTACTGCATCTTCCATTCTAATTACTTCTGCCTTCTTTTCTAGGAAATCCACCGATATATAAGCATCTTTTTGAAAAATCCTAGTTTTACGCATATTTTTCATACTGATGCGGCTGGTAGTTACATTGGCTACACATCCATTTTCAAATACAATTCTAGCATTAGCTATATCTGGGGTGTCGCTTATGATACATACACCACTGCTTCTGATTTCCTTCACGGATGATTGAACTATAGACAAAATGATATCTAGATCATGAATCATCAAATCCAGTACCACAGGTACATCGGTTCCCCTTGGGTTAAATTCTGCTAAACGATGCGTTTCTATAAATAAAGGTTCGTTAATTGTCTCCTCAACCGCTAAAAAGACAGGATTAAATCGCTCCACATGCCCTACTTGTCCTTTAAGCCCCTTAACCTGCAAGGCATCTTTAATTTCTTTTGCCTCTTCTAAAGTATGAGTAATAGGTTTTTCTATAAAAATATGCTTATCCTTTTCTATGGCTGCTAAAGCTAAACTATGATGAGAAAGGGTGGGCGAAACGATATCTAGCATATCTATGGCATCTAATAAATCATCTAAATTTTCAAAGAATTTATACCCCAATTCTTTTTCAATTTTTTTACCATTATCTATGTCTATATCATAGAATCCAACAAGATCATATTGACTAGATTGCTTTAAAAGTTTCAAATGAATTTTGCCTAAATGCCCCGCACCTGCAACACCTGCTCTGATCATAAAATCATATTTTTACCCGTCAAATGTATGAAAAAACAGAGAACTTATAAATTGAAAACAAAATGAATTGCCCAAATGAAGTTAAAATCTAATCTTTGTATAAATTGCATGACATGGAAAGTTTTAAGCATAAAGGGAAACGAAGGCAGCTTGTAGCCTTGCTAGAAAAGAAAGGAATTGATGATCAACGTGTATTAGATGCGATCAATGTAGTCCCGCGTCATCTTTTTATAAACTCTATATTTGAGCACCATGCTTATGAAGATAAGGCCTTTCCGATCGCCGCAGATCAGACTATTTCTCACCCTTACACGGTGGCTTTTCAATCTTCTTTATTGGATCTACATCCTGGAGAAAAAGTTTTGGAGATAGGAACAGGGAGTGGTTATCAAACAGCTGTTCTAGTAGCTATGGGAGCAGAAGTTTACACCATAGAAAGACAAAAAAACTTAGTAGATTTTTCTAGAAACATCTTAAAGAAAATAAATTTAGAGCCTAAATATCAAACCTTTGGAGATGGATTTAAAGGCTTACCCTCTTTTGCTCCATTTGACAAAATCATTGTAACTGCTGGTGCCCCTAGTTTGCCAACACTTTTAGTTCAACAATTAAAAGTTGGTGGAATAGCAGTGATTCCCATTGGCGAAGAGAATCAAAAAATGTATACCTATTTACGCATAGATGAACGTAAATACGAGCAAATGGAGTTTGGAGACTATAAATTTGTACCGATGCTTGAAAAAAGGGATGATATTTGATTAAATAAATTTTAAATAACTACAAACTACATATAAACATAAATTTTATAAAAAATGGCTAGACGATCGGGAGGTTTTAAAATGAGATTAATTATAGGACTTTTAGTGGCAGCTTTTGCTGTGTTTCAATATTATTCTAATAGTTCCTTTAATGAAATAACTGGAGAAGATCAACATGTATCTTTATCACCTGAACAAGAGATTAGATTGGGATTAGATGGTAGAAATTATATGATACAAGAATCTGGAGGACTTTATCAAGATCAAGAAGTCCAACAATATATAGATCAAATTGGTGCAGATATTGTTCGCAATAGTGATGCGGCTAAAACACCTTATCAATATGAGTTTCATGTATTGGCAGATCCAAACACAGTAAATGCTTTTGCCATGCCAGGTGGGCAAATCTTTATTACCGCAGGTTTATTAAAAAGATTACAAAGTAAAGATCAAGTGGCGGGTGTTTTAGGACATGAAGTTGGACATGTGGTAGCCAGACATTCTGCGCAACAAATGGAAAAACAAAAACTTACCCAAGGTCTTGTGGGTGCCGCTGGTGTGGTAGGAGGTGATATGAGCTCTGCTCAGTATGCTCAAATGATAGGAAATATGGTGAATATGAGTTATGGACGAGCAGATGAGTTGCAATCGGATGAATTGGGTGTGCGTTTTATGTCTCAAGCTGGATATGACCCGAATGCATTAATCGGCGTGATGGAAATTTTAGCTGAAGCAGGTGGTGGACAATCTCAACCAGAATTTGCTTCTACTCACCCAAGTCCTGATAATAGAATTCAGAAAATAAAAGAAGCCATTGCTAAATACGGAAATAATACACCAAGTGGAGATTATTAAATATTAGGAAAATTTATATACCAAAAAAAGGTTCTCAGAAATATCTAAGTACCTTTTTTTGGTATATAACTTACCTTCATGTTTTATCAGACTTTACATTTAATCTTGATCGCCTTGTAGATTGTCATCCTCCTTGATATCATCTCTATAATGTCTCTCTTGGCTATAAGTTTTAGGTTGTTTCGGAATATTCACTTTATTACTCTTTTTCATTTCTTCTCCGATGATATTCGCGGCAGAAAAACTAGCTACCATGTTATTCAACATGTCCCCTGCTGCTTGTGGCGAATTCGGTAACAAAATTAAATTCGATTTATTTAAAGTTCCCATGGCCTGCAACGTATCGTAATGTTGGGTTACAACAATCAATGCTGAGGCTTCTTGAGAATTAATCCCTACTCTATTCAGTACATTTACAGATTCCTCTAGACCACGGGCAATCTCACGTCTCTGATCTGCAATTCCCATACCTTGTAGTCTTTTGCTTTCAGCTTCCGCTTTTGCTTTTTCTACAATTAAAATACGTTGAGCATCCCCTTCATATTGAGCGGCTACTTTTTCTCTTTCAGAAGCATTGATACGATTCATAGCATGTTTTACTTGCTCATCTGGATCAATATCAGTTACTAAAGTTTTGATGATATCATATCCATATTCGTTCATAGCGTCTTGCAATTCAGATTTTACGGCAATAGCTATGTCATCTTTCTTTTCAAAAACATCATCCAATTTCAATTTAGGTACCTCTGCACGTACTACATCAAAAACGTAAGATGTAATTTGAGCGTAAGGATTATCTAATTTATAAAAGGCATCATATACCTTTTCTCTTATCACCATGTATTGAACAGAAACTTTAATCTTTACAAATACATCATCCTTGGTTTTTGTTTCTACTACAACATCTAGCTGTTGAACTTTTAATGAGATTCTACCAGCAATTTGGTCTACAAATGGAATTTTTAAATGAAAACCGGAATTCCTAACCGATTGAAATTTCCCTAATCGCTCTATGATTACAGCTGTCTGTTGCTTTACTGTAAACCATAACCCAAAGAAACTAAGGACTACTATTCCAATGATTAATATTAAAGGAATAGAACCTAACACGAAATCTAACATAGATGTATTTTTTAAATTATAATTATTAAGATATTAAAAACTGCAACAAGTTACAACATTCCTAATTCAAACTTAGCTTCTTCGCTCATTAATTCTTGACTCCATGGCGGATCGAAAGTGATTTCTACATTAGCTTTTTCTATCCCATCTATTCCCGCTATCTTTTCTTCTACCTCTGCTGGCAAACTCTCTGCTACAGGACAGTTGGGTGTAGTAAGCGTCATCAAAATTTTAGCTTCACCTTCAGTGCTGATATGCGCATCGTAGATTAAACCTAATTCATATATATCTACAGGAATCTCTGGATCAAAAATACTCTTGAAAGTTCTCACCATCTCTTCCCCTAAATCGTGTATTTGTTCGTTTGTTAAACTCATTTACTTCTGTTTTCCACAAAAATACAACATTATTTAATTTATTTAGAATGATTAAATTGAGTTGCCAACTTTCGCGATAATATGTTGATTAAGATAAATGTTGTACAAAACGCTACAATTAAGTATTCTATTCGTTCATTACCCATACTTTTTCATACGCTAATTGTCATCAGAATAAATCTTTTAAGTTCATTTTGATGCTTTACAAGTATAAAAATAGACTTTTGTATATTTGGGTAAATCACCTAAATAAAAATGTGATGAAATACATTATAATTTTAGTTTTAATTACAATGTCTTGCAAAGGACAATTCGAAAAAAATAATCGGACTGAAAAGCCAAAATATGAAATTATAAAGACATCTGAATTTGAACTAAACAAAGCCGAAAATCAAAAAGGATTATTGATTTTATTTCCTTGCTTCCCTTGTGATGCTGAAAACACATTATCGGAATTTAAAATTTCAGAAATAAGTGTAAAAAATGACTTTTCAGTTTTAGCAATGAACTTTAATCAACACTTGTATCTAAATCAAAAAGAAAAACAAGAATTAGCGGAACAATTAACGGACATAGTTCGAGAACAAAACTTGTCTGAAAAAAACATATTCATTGGCGGATTTTCAAGTGGTGGAAATGTAAGTCTATTAATTAGTGATTACCTTGTCAATAATAAAAGTCCAATTCAACCAAAAGGTGTTTTTATAGTGGACTCACCAATTGACCTTCTTGGGCTTTATGGAACTGCCGAAAAGAACTTAAAATTTAATTTTTCAGAATCATCTATCCAAGAATCTACTTGGATTAAAAATATGTTTGATAAAGAATTCGGAAACCCATCTTATGGGATTAACACTTACGAACAGAATTCACCTTATACTTTTCAAACGGAAAATATTGACAATCTAAAAGGTTTGAAAAAAGTAAAAATCAGGTTTTACACAGAACCTGATTTAAAATGGTGGAAAGAATACGCAAAAAATGAATATGAAGATTTAAATGCTTTTTATATTCATAAACTATCAGACAAGTTAAAAAACGAATTTGGAGAAAATAATGTTGAATTAATAAACACAGAAAATCGAGGTTATCGAGCAAATGGAGAAAGACATCCACATTCTTGGGCGATAGTAAATGCAAAAGATTTAGTAAATTGGATGTTGGAATAAAAAACTGTGGGCGAAAAACGTGTATAATAAATTGCTTGTTCTCACATACTCTGAAAATCCTAGCGACTTTTTAGTTTGGTGATTAATCACTAATTTCACGTAACTACTTATATATTAAATCTTTACATGAAATATAATTCATGAAAAATAAATATGGCTTAAATAGGAATATTCCCTTTTGTGAAAAAACGTGTGGATTGGAAAGAAATAAAAAAGGTTGAAATTGTATATTATGGCTTTGTAGGAGGTCGGGGAATCCGTCCGTGGACAAAATATGGAACGGTATATAATACGAAAGGAAATAACGGGCTCGCGATTGAATTAAAAAATGGAGATAAATTATTAATCGGTACTCAAAAAGAATTGGAGTTAAAAAGTATTGTAGATAGCATATGTGTTGAAGATTGCACGCGATAGGGATAGCAATGGAAATCCCGTAAGGTAAGATGCGAAAATAAATATAGGGCTGTAAAAGCGACCGAATGGAAGCTCTTTACCGCCCTATTATTTATAAGCAGATTACTGCGGAATTGGAATGGATAGCCCGTTTGATCGCCCTAAAAACATTGATTCTTGATATCATGCAAGTTCAACTTATGAATTGAAGACATTAAAAAAGGCGACCCAGATTGGATCGCCTATTTTTATTAAGTTAATAAACTTTAAATAAGAAATTATTCAAAATCAGATTTGCTAACTCCACTGTTTACAGTATAACTTTTTATTTTTAATACCATATTCTGTGGCCCTACACTCTGCTCTATCGTATGCGGCATTTGAACACCGTTTACGGCTTTGTAATCCTTGAATACAGAAGTTACAGCAACATCCCCTTGTGGTGTTTTCTGTTTTACTACAGATTGCACCAATAAATGAGATTCTGCATCATAATACTCTGTAATCTTATCATTACCTTTAGTAACTTCTACTTTATAAGCATTTTGGCCATTTACTTGGCTCATTCCTTTAAGCTCTAATTGATCTGCGGTGTAAAAGGCTTGTTCTATAATTCCTTTTTTAGCAGCTTGTGTAGCTACATCGTCTCCAGATTTCTCTGAACTTCCCATCATACCACTAACTTTAAGCGTTTTACCATCAAATACTTGCTTCATGACTTCCATGCCGTTCATATTCATGGTCATTACCTCTTTGTTAGGTGCCATCGTTTTGATTTGTCCTTGGATTGGCTGTGGCGCAGCTCCTGTCATTTCAAAAGTTGTAACCAATGATTTGATTGATTTTGCTTTCTCAGCTCCTCCTATGGTTTTCAAATAATTATTGACAACACCAGTCGCTGTAACGTCACTAGATACCTTTACTTCTTTTGGCGCTTCTACTGGTTTTGCATAACGATCATAATAATTGATTGGCATGTTCAACTTTTTAAGCGCTGGCAATACGTCTTCGCTTTTCCCTACTACTACAATGCGTGCATTGTCTTTACCAAAATATTTCTGAGCTGCTGCTCTTACTTCTTCTGGTGTTACAGCATTTAAGTTCTTGATGTAATTTTCATAAAAATTATCTGGTAAATCTTGCGTTTCTTTCTTTAGCGCAAATCTTGCTACCGTTTCTGGTTTCTCAACCTCCATCACATAATTACCTATGTATTTAGCTTTAGCATTGGCTAATTCTTCATCAGACACTAATTCTGTTCTGATTCTTTGTAACTCATTGATCATCTCTACTACGGCACTATCTGTAACGGCATTACGTACAGATGCTGTAGTACTAAATAAATTGGTTTCTTTGTCTGGTCTTAAGCTTGAGTATGACCCATATGTCCAACCATGTTTTTCTCTAAGATTTAAGAAAAGTCTACCTTCTCCTCCTCCACCTAGGATTTGATTGGCCATCATGGCTGCATAGAAATCTGGTGAAGTCATCTTGATATTAGCCACATTGATAGTCGCTACTTCTGATTGTACTGCATTAGGCATGTCGATAAAATCGATCTGTGCGGTTTGCAAGTTTTTAGGTTCTGTAAAGTTTTGTCTTTTTACTTTAGCTACTTTCCAATTAGCGAAATTATCAGTTGCTAATTTTTTAGCTTCTTCAAATTTGATATCACCAACTATCACTAAATATGCATCACCTGGTACAAAATTTTCTTTATAGAATTTCTTTACATCTTCAAACGTAATGTTTTCTACAGTTTCTTCTGTAGGGAATTCACCAAATGGATGTTGTAATCCGTAAGCTAAAGCTCCACGTACATTACTAGCCACTGATGCTACATTCTTAGCATCGGCTCTCATGCCTTCTAGCATTTTTGCTTTTTCGCTTTCAAATTCTTCTTTAGTCAATAATGGATCTAAAGCACCTTGTGCTGCCAAGGATAATACTTTTGGAAAATATTTTGACAACGCTGATACTGAAGCTCCTCCAGCGCTAAGTCCTACATATGCGCCATAGAAATCTATTTCTTCATTATAAGCATCTTTAGATATTTTAGAAGTTCCATTCCCAAGCATGCTGCTTAATAAAGCACTAACCCCCGCTTTATCTCCCTCTACTACAGGTGGATTATCCAAACTAAGGTTCATAGAAACTCTAGGTAACTTATGATTCTCTACTACCATTACCTTTAATCCATTATCTAAAGTAAAGGATTGAGGTTTTTTAAGGTTGATTTCTGGTGCAGGGCCAGGCGTTGGCATTACGCTTCTATCTATTTCACTATTCATTTGTGTTTCTGTTTGTGCCTGTTCTACTTTGGTAGTGGTACATGCAGACAATAGAAACGCAAACACAACACTATATATAATTTTATTCATTGAGTTATATTTATTGGTTAGACTTTTCTTGAGTAGGAACATAATCTAAAATTACACGTTGATTAGGATTCAAGTATTTTTTAGCTACATTCTGGATATCTTCTCTCGTAATAGAGCGGTAAATATCTATCTCGTTATTTACTAAACTTGTATCATCATATAATAAATAGCTTGTCGCTAAAGAATGTGCCACTCCTTCTACACTAGAATTACTTGAAACGTAATTATTTTCAAAAGTGTTTTGTAATTTTTGATATTCTCTCTCAGAAATTAACTCATTCTGTACTTTTTTGATTTCCTCATCATAACCATTTAATAAGTCTTTTTTGGTATGATCTCCCATAGGCAAACCATAGATGATGTAAGTGCCATAATCCTCTTGACTCATGTTAAATGCACCAACTTGTAAAGCTGTTTTATCTTGATCTACCATTTTCTTATACAACCTTGAACTTTTACCTCCACTCAATAAAGAAGAAAGCATGTCTAATGTATAAGCTTCTTTTGAAGTCATAGCTGGTGTTCTATAAGCCACAGCATACATCGGGATTTGAATATTTGGATCTTCCCAAGTAGCTTGAATTGGAGAGGTAATTGGATCTTCTTTCACCACTGGTCTCTCAATAGCTGGACCTGATGGAATTTCTGAAAAATAAGCGTCAATCCACTTTTTGGCTTGTGCATTATCAAAATCACCCGCCACAACTAATACTGCATTGTTCGGAATATAAAATTTCTTATTAAAAGCTTGAAACTCTTCTAAAGTTGCAGCATCTAAATGCTCCATCTCACCAATGGTAGTCCAACGGTATGGGTGTTTAGTAAATATATTTTCTTTAATTGCTTTAATGATATTTCCGTAAGGAGAATTATCTACACGCAATCTTTTCTCTTCTTTTACAACCTCATTTTGTGTATCAACACCAATTTGATTAATCACCGGGTGCAATAGACGTTCAGATTCCATCCATAAACCTAATTGCAAATTATTGGATGGGAAAATCTCATAATAATAAGTTCTATCATCTGTTGTATTGGCATTGTTTTTACCTCCGTTAGCAGTTACAATTTTGAACCAATCGCCTCTCTCAATATTCTCTGTCCCCTCAAATAAAAGATGTTCAAAGAAATGAGCAAAACCAGTTCTCTCTGGATTCTCATCTTTTGCTCCTACATGATACATTACAGAAGTTATTACTACAGGAGCTGATTTGTCTTCATGTAAAATAACATGTAGCCCATTGTCTAAATCATATTCTTCATAATCAATTTGCTGAGCGTTAGCTATAAAAGCTAATCCGGCAGCAGCAATAGATAGTAGCGTTTTTTTCATAAAATTTATTATTTAGTTAAATAAGACGTGATTTTGATTTAAAAGTTACAAGTTAATATAAAATTTATTTAAATGTCTAATTATCAAATAAAATACTAATGTTAATCTAAATACATAAGCTATTTCAATCGTTTACAAACGACTTTATACGTAAGTAAATGTTTAATTCAATAAGGGTCTACTCTACGCTCTTCATATTTGCATTAACAATAAACAACTAAAATTATTGATTATGAGCATTAGAAACAAAGTACAGTTAGTAGGAAGAACAGGCATAGCACCTGATATTAAAGTGATTGGTGACAATAAGAAACTTGCGAAAATAAGCCTGGCAACCAACGAGAATTATAAAAATAAAGCGGGAGAATGGATAGAAAATACAACGTGGCACAATTTGGTTGCATGGGGTGATCTGGCAGAAAGAATAGAAAAATATGTGTCTAAAGGATGTCTCTTGATGATTGAGGGTAAGTTAGTCAATAGACAATATAACGATAAAGAAAATAACAGTCGCTACATCACGGAAGTCGAAGTAAGAAACTTTATACTATTAGAGCCTAAAAGATCTTCTGCAGCGAATGAATTAACTAATTCCGGGGCTAATAAACAAGATAAATATGACGATGATTTACCTTTTTAATCATTTAAAATAATTCATTATAATCTATAACACGTTCGCTATTTGTATGGCAATGTGTTATAGATTTCTTATTTAAATGAATCTTTGTATATTAGGTTGATTATTAAAACAAAAATGACGTTAAATATTATTGTAAAAGGTAAAGTACAAGGAGTAGGTTTTAGAGATGCTGCTAAGTCAAAAGCAGATGAATTAGGCATACGCGGTACGGTAGAGAATTTAGCTTCAGGAGAGGTTGAAATTATAGCGCAAGGAACTAAAGATCAGTTAGCTGAATTTTTAGAATGGAGCAAACGAGGTCCATCTAAAGCAGAGGTAACTAAAGTACAGAAAACCGAAATTGAAGATTCTGATTTCCTAAAAAACTTCATTATAAAACGCTGGTAATCTATTCATTATCTATCTCGGACAGGGCATTTAAATTCCTTTTAAGTCTTCTGGTAAAAGTCCCATACAAGAGATAATAATAGAGATAAACAATTCCTATAATGAAGGCGAAAAACACAACCAATACAGCTAGAACTACCCATCCTTGCTCTGTGTTAAATGATAACTTGTCTTCAAAAATTAGCATAATTATCGTCATTACTAAAATGAATAATACAGCTATTAAATTAAAGTAGATAAACTTGCTTACCGTATTTTTAAAGGACATGATGTCTTCTGTCAAAGATTTAACACTGGATTGTGCATTTACACTGGCATATCCTTTAAAGAATAAAAATAAGAAATATAAGTTGACCAAACTGGCTATTATAATGCTTGCTTCGTGTAAATAAGCTCCATTACCATATTGTTCTTGTAATTGAATATGATAATTTCTAAGTCCCAAATCATACAGAAAATACACTGATATTAAAACGCCTATAATGATTTCTATTAAACTTATATAAAAAATCCATTTAACAGAGGTCAACGATTTCCGCTTCAACATATCAAAAATTTGTCCTTGCGTATATTGATGCGTAGTAGCTTGTTTCTGCCAAACCTCTCTCATCCCCTTTAAATCAAACTCATTTTCCATTTCTATCTATAAGGATTTAGCATTTCTTTTAATTTTTTCTTCACTCTATTCATCTTCACCCTCGCATTACCCTCGGTAATACCTAATGTCTCAGAAATATCTTTATAGGGTAAATCATCTAAATACAATAAAACCAGAGCACGCTCTACATCATTTAATTGTTGAATAGCCTTTTTCAGCATTTGTAACTGATACGTTAAATTCTCATCATTTTCAGTCGCTACAATTTTAAAATGATTTTCTACTAATTGAGTTCCCTCTGGCCGTCGTTTACGCTTCCTATACAATGAAATCGCTGTATTGATACCCACTCTATACATCCAAGTAGTAAATTTAGAATCCCCTTTAAAGGAGTCATAAGACTTCCATAATTGTAAAACGATTTCCTGAAAAAGATCATCATGTGCCATCTCATCATTGGTATATGTATGACATACCTTATGGATGATTCCTTGATTTTTTTGAATCAAAGCAGTAAATGTTTTTTCTTTTTCAGAATAATTCACAATGAATAAGTAATCAATTTTTATGAATCGTTACAATAAATATAAAATTAAATCACCAAAGTATATTAACTTTGTAAAATCTTATGAAAAAATTAAATCCAAGTTTAGTAGGTTTCATTATTGCACTCCTTATATGTGCTATTAGTTTATGGATATATTTCTCTTTTATTCAAAGAAAAAATATTCAATTAATAGACAATCCTACTGGTGTCTCTATACAAGTAGAAATTAATAACCAAAGCTATAGCATTGCTCCAGATCAATATGTAGAAGTAAATCTAAAAAAAGGCAAATACACCATAGCTGTAAAGTCTGAAGTAGATTCGCTGAACCTACCTGAAACCACTTTTACAGTGAATACCCAGAGAGGTGTTATCAACCCTGTGCGCGCCAATTATTTTATTTATGGGATGCCTTATGGGCCCACGGTAAATAAAGATTCTATCTTTAGCCAAAGGAATTTGACTTACGCAGGTAAGACTTACGCAGGAGATGTGAGACTGGATTCCTCTATCTATATAGAAAATTTCTATTATAACTTGAACGAAGACTTTCCTCCAGTTGCTTTAAAATCAGAGAACAATTCTTTAAGAAGAAAAATCTTTAGAGAGGCAGAATTTAAACAATTTTATTTTGAACGTTACGAATAAGACTAATTATCTTATTTTTGAAAAAATTTATTTATGGCACAAGAAGTAAAACCTTATGGCTCTAACATGAGCAAAAAAGATGAGGTGGAGCAAATGTTTGATAATGTATCGCACAGATATGATTTTTTGAATCGGCTATTATCTGTGGGTATTGATGTACAATGGCGTAAAAAAGTAGTGAAAATTATATCCAATACAAATCCAGATAAAATTTTAGATGTTGCCACTGGTACGGGAGATCTCGCCATTGCTTTAGCCAAAGCTAATATGCAAGCAAAAATCACAGGATTTGATCTTTCTGCTGGGATGCTTGAATATGGGAAGAAAAAGGTGAAAGAAAGAAACCTAGACCAGCAGATAGAGATGATACAAGGCGATGCGGAAAACATGCCTTTTGAAGATGAAACTTTTGATGCCATTACGGCTTCTTTTGGTGTGCGTAATTTTGAAAACCTTGAAAAAGGATTAGAAGAATTTTATAGGGTTTTAAAACCTGGAGGCACTTTAGTGATTCTAGAATTTAGCCAGCCTCAAAAATTCCCTATGAAACAGTTGTATAATTTTTATTTCAAAAACATACTTCCTATCATAGGTAAAACTTTTTCTAAGGACCCTAGAGCTTATACCTATTTACCCGAATCTGTACAGGCCTTTCCATATGGTGAAAGACTTAATAAGATTTTAGCCAACGTAGGCTTTCAAAACCCTAAAGATAAAGAACTTACGTTTGGTATCGCAAGCATATATACTTGTACAAAATAAAAAGACAATCTCTACGTTTAGAAACAGATATGAAACATATATTTTCTCTTTTAGCCGTTTTCTTCCTTGTATCTGCACAAGCGCAATGGAAATCTAACTTTGATAAAGAAGATAAAAATAGC
Organism: Weeksellaceae bacterium; assembly: GCA_051011115.1. Lineage (GTDB taxonomy): Bacteria > Bacteroidota > Bacteroidia > Flavobacteriales > Weeksellaceae > Profundicola. Next base: position 25,391 of record JBPCUN010000013.1, on the reverse strand, counting down.
ATAGAGGATCAAAAAAGATTATCTTATGGTTATTTTTTAGGTCTCAACTACTTTGATTTCAAGATTCATCCTGACGAGCTAGGAATGAATGGAGAAGGAGGATTTAATGTAGAATCTGAAGGGAAAATGGGATTCTCTGCAGGACTTATGGGTAAATTAAAATTGAATGAATACTTTGATTTATACTTACAACCTGGAGTTCATTTTACAGAACGTACATTATATTTTAACCATATACAAGAGGGTGAATCTTATGATTATCCACCGACATCCAATAAAACACCTCATATTGCAACAGCCCAAGACTCTATTAGAAATGTGAAATCATCATATATAGATATTCCGTTGATGTTGCAGTTACATGGAGATAGATGGTTTAATACAAGACCATATATTCAAGCAGGCGTTGGATATGCATTGAATTTACAAAGCAATGAATCTTCTGAAGATGATAACGAAGACGGTGTTTTCCGTATGAAAACCCATGGTTTTAACTGGCAAGTTGAAGGTGGTGTAAGTATCTATTTCCGAAAATTTAAATTAACGCCCTCTATTAAAGGGATCTTTTTCTTAAATAACGAATTAGTAGCCGACGATCCAGATTCCCTTCCGATTTGGGCAGGTTCCATAAAATCATTAAACACGAGAGCTATCATGTTCTCCTTAAAGTTTGAATAAAAATATAAAATCCGATTCCTTGAAAGAATCGGATTTTTTGTTGTGAATTTCAATTCAAATATTTTATTCATTTCCAAGCTCCACGGCTCTATCAAAAGCTGCGTAGGCCGCATCATGTATCATCTGCCTCAAATTATTATCTTCCATAGAATCTAAAGCAGCTCTAGTAGTTCCACCCTTAGAAGCCACTTTATCCATCCATTTTTGTGGGGATAAATTGTTTTGATTAAATAATTCTACTGCTCCTTCAAAAGTTTGAGAAACCAGTACTTTGGAAACTTTATCAGAGAATCCCATATCTTGTGCTGCCTTCATCATAGATTCCATAAAGAAAAACACATAAGCTGGACCACTTCCTGAGATTCCAGTAGAAGCATCAATAAATTTTTCATTCGCTACCTTTACAGAAACACCCGTAGTATCCAATAATGCTTTTACTAACTTAGCTTCCAACTTAGATACATTTTGTGAAATAGTAAAAGAAGTAACCCCCTTACCAACCTGTGCGGGAAGATTAGGCATAGTACGTACAATTTTTTGAGCATTTAACCCTTCTGATAAAGTTTTAATATTAACGCCAGCCATTAAAGAAACAAATAACTGCTCTGGATTTACATGCATATTTATTTCCTCAAAAACAGCCTCTTTATGGTAAGGTTTTACAGCCAAAAACACAATATCCGCCTCTGGCAAAAATTGATTGAGATCATCTATAAAAATAAAACGGTCATCCTTTTCAATTTTTTCTTTTATCTCTGGTGATTTATCATGAATTCTTATGAGTTGGTTATTTAATAAAGGTGATTGACTCATACCTTCTGCATAAGTAAGCCCCATATTCCCAGCTCCAATCATTAATAGTTTCATATTTTTTATATTTGATATTACTTGTTGCAAGAATAATGCGAGAGATTTTATAAAAAACTTTTTATAATTTAATCATACCTCTACCCAATCTCAATGCGAATTAAGTAAAAACATAGAAATATTCTGATTAGAAATTGTTATATTTATAAAAACCAATTTCATCTATGAAGTTTACCACCCTGCAAGAAGCCATTTATCACGTTAAATCTGGAGAACGTGTTTTTATTCACACAGGAGCTATGACACCAGAACCTTTGGTAGAGGAATTAGCACAACAATACCAAAGATTAAAAAATGTAGAAGTTACTGGAATTTTACCCACCGGGGTAGCCTCTTTTGCAAAAGAACCGTACAACGAATCATTTTTTATCAACACGTTTTTTGTGAGTAGCAACATTCGACATGCTGTCAATCAACGTTATGGAAGTTATACTCCAACTTTTTTAAGCGAAATCCCAACCTTATTTAGAAAACAAATCGTACCTATAGATGTGGCTTTAATACAGGTTTCTCCACCCGACAGTCATGGCTATTGTTCTTTGGGAGTTTCAATTGATATCTCGCTAGCAGCCGTGGAAAGTGCTAAAAAGATCATTGCGCTAGTTAATCCAAAGGTTCCAAGATCTCATGGAGATGGTATCATACATACCAGTAAAATTACTGCAGCTGTAGCCCACGACGCTCCTATTGTGCAGTTGGAATCTGCAGCTCCTACAGCTATAGAAACTAAAATTGGAGAAAATATTGCTTCTTTAATTGATGATGGTGCTACCTTGCAAATGGGTATTGGTGCTGTTCCAGAAGTAGTTTTAAGTAATTTAAAGAACCATCGTAGATTAGGAATCCATACAGAGCTATTCTCAGATGGCGTCTTACCTCTTATTGAATCCGGAGCAATTACTGGAGAAATGAAAAAAATAAAACCAGGGAAAATTCTTACTTGCTTCGCTTTAGGAAGCCAAAAATTATATGATTTTATAGATGATAATCCTTTAATAGATTTTAAAGAATCAAGCTTCACAAATGATACCTCTATCATCAGACAAAATCCCAATGTGATTGCCATAAATAGTGCTATAGAAATAGACCTCACAGGCCAGGTGTGTGCAGATACGATTGGGAGTTATCAATATTCTGGCGTAGGCGGGCAAATGGATTTCGTGCGCGGTGCATCGCTATCAGAAAATGGTAAACCTATTTTTGGTATAAGTTCTAGAACTACGAAAGGTAAATCAAAACTGGTTCCGCAATTGGCGCTAGGCGCAAGTGTCACAACTACCAGAGCTCATGTGCATTATATTGCTACGGAGTATGGTGTAGTAAATTTATTCGGTAAAAATATTAGAGAAAGAGCGAAGTTATTAATTTCAATTGCACATCCAGATGACCGCGAAATGTTAAGTAAACAAGCTTATGAATTATTAAATATTCCTATCTAACCAGAATTTGGTTTAAATTTTGAAATTAAATTAAAAACATTCATTATGGAAGACAAAAAGAAAATAAACCCTACGGGAGATAGCTTAAAAGAACAAAATGAAAAGTTAAAAGAAATGAACTATCCTGAAAAAGAGGATATTTATAACCAAGAAGATCATATTCCTCTGGATGCAAATGGTAACCCCTTAAATGATTCAAATAAAAGGGATACGATAGATATGGGTCTTGATGTTCCTGGCTCTGAATACGATAATAACATGGAAGATATTGGTAAAGAAGACGAAGAGAACAATTATTACAGTGGAGCAGATCAAGATTAAATAACATTAAATATTCTTAACATAACAAAAAAAAAGCCAGCGTCTATAACAACACTGGCTTTTTGAATTATATAATAATATCAATTTATCTATTCATACTTACTAAAAATTCCTCGTTGGACTGGCTATTCTGAATTTGTTTCTTCAAGAAATCCATTGCCTCCACAGGATTCATATCCGCCATATGGTTTCTAAGCACCCACATACGTTGAGAGGTAGGCTCATCTAACAATAAGTCATCTCGTCTTGTACTAGAAGACACCAAATCAATGGCTGGGAAAATACGTTTGTTTGCTATTCTACGGTCTAATTGTAGCTCCATATTTCCCGTTCCTTTAAACTCCTCGAAGATAACTTCATCCATTTTAGATCCTGTATCAATCAACGCGGTAGCAATGATTGTTAATGAACCACCACCTTCTATATTTCTAGCAGCACCGAAGAATCTTTTAGGCTTATGTAAAGCATTGGCGTCCACACCACCCGATAAGATTTTGCCAGAAGCTGGTGCTACTGTATTATATGCTCTAGCTAAACGAGTGATAGAATCTAATAAAATTACTACATCATGACCACATTCAACTAATCTCTTTGCTTTTTCTAATACAATATTCGCAACTCTTACATGTCTTTCTGCAGGCTCATCAAATGTAGAAGCTACCACTTCGCCTTGTACATTTCGCTGCATATCTGTAACCTCTTCTGGTCTCTCATCAATCAATAAAATAATTTGATAAACCTCTGGATGATTCGCTGCAATCGCATTAGCGATGTCTTTCATCAACATCGTTTTACCAGTTTTTGGCTGCGCTACGATCATTCCACGTTGACCTTTACCTATTGGAGAAAACAAATCTACAATTCTAGTAGAAATCGTACTTTTCTTTTCAGCAATTTTGAATCTTTCTTGTGGGAATAGTGGCGTTAAATGTTCAAAAGAAACACGATCTCTTACCCATGCTGGCTCTCTACCGTTAATCTCTGTAATCTTTAATAATGGAAAATATTTTTCTCCTTCTTTGGGAGGTCTTACTTCACCTACCACTGTATCCCCTGTCTTTAAACCAAATAATCTAATTTGCGATTGTGATACATATACATCATCTGGAGATGATAGATAATTGAAATCAGAAGAGCGTAGGAAGCCATAACCTTCATTCATCATATCTAAAACACCCTCTGTTTTGATGATACCATCAAACTCGTAATTCGGATTTAAATACTTGTTTTTACTTTGATTATTGTTGGAGTTGGAATTATTACCATTTCCATTATTGTTGTTCCCGTGATTGTTGTGATTTTTATCAATATTGCGGTTGTTATTCCGCTTTTCGTTGTTTTGATTATGATTATCTACCCCTTGATTTTTATTGCGGTTGTCGTTGGATCGTGAATCATTTTTACGATTATCATTCTGGTTCTCATCACCTTTTGTATTCCTAGGAGCCCTTGGTGTACGTTTCGTATGAGGAGTATTGCGCGTATTATTGGGCTGTCCTTGGGATCCTTGTTTGTTCTGATCTGTAGTCTCTGCCTTCTGCTCCTCTGTGGTTTCTTTAGGGGCTGCTTGTTGAGCATTATCCTGTTTAGAGGGGTTCTGTTGCGCTTGATTTCTAGGAGCTCTAGGTTTTCTAGTATTTTGTCTAGCAGTAGGCTTATCTCCTTGCTTAGGTTTATTTAATTCTGCAGCTTGGTCTTTACTCGAAGCTTCTTGTGTTATTTCATTTTTATCTTCTTTAGATACGATAGCAGCCTCTGCTCCCCCTCTGTTTGAATTTTCATTCCTTTGTGGTTGAGATTCTTTTTGACGCTTGCTAGTAGGCTCTACATTAGCAGATGTAATGTTCTTAACCTTACCAGGGTTCGCGGCTTGGTGATCTAATATCAGATAGATTAATTCTTGCTTTTTCAGTTGAGTAAAACCCTTAAGATCAAACTTTTTAGCAATTTCTTTTAATTCAGCAACTTTCTTGCTTTTTAATTCGTTTAAATCGAACATATAAATATAGTATGAATTATGTGAATATTCTCTGAGATTGAGAATGAGTAGTGTGATACAACGCTCACAGTGCAATAATACAAATTATTTGATAAAGTCACATTATAAATGAAAAAAATGCTTATCGAATTAAATTACTTATATTTGCACTTTATTATTACAATATATGATTCAGAGAATACAATCGATTTTTTTATTTTTAGCAGCCATCGTATCTGGCGTGTTAATTAATATTTTTGATTTATGGAGACAAGGTGCAGAATGGATGCAAGCAGATGATTACAGAATCATCTATGCTTTATTTATCGCCTCGGGAATCATTTCATTAGCTAACATCTTCTTTTTCAAGAATAGAAAAAGACAGATGTTGTTTAACTTTATCAATATATTTTTGAATATTTTGTTGGTGGGCTTACTGGCCTTCCGCCTGTTTAATCTGCCTGGAGATGGTTTTGAATCTGAGAAGGGCATTGGGGTTTTCTTACCTTTTATATCTATGTTACTTATTTGGTTAGCCAATCGTAGCATAATCAAGGACGAAAAGCTCGTAAAATCGGCAGACCGGTTCCGGTAATCGCACTTAATTTATATTATTTGAGTGGATGTAACCGCCTTAACTTAACGTTGAGGCGGTTTTTTAATTCAATAGGTCTTAAGGTATAATATCTATTTCAAGTTGATAAAGGAGTAACGTTATGCTCTTTAAACACATAGTTTTTGGGATTATACGCCTTCCCCCCTATTCATACGCTAAATTAACCGATCTATTCCATAAGGATTAAATCTTATGAATATTCAAAAATAGCTTTTATAAAAAGTAAAACTACACTAGAATATAAGTTTATACTAAAAAAAAGTAGCCACTTCAATTTTGAGATGGCTACTTTTTAATGCTTATATAGTCCTGACAACTTTATGCTTATCCTCCAAAGTCATCAAATCTTACATTCTCATCTGGCACTCCAAAGTCTTCACACATTTTCACAACTGCGTTATTCATCATCGGCGGTCCACAGAAATAGAATTCACAATCTTCTGGCGTTGGATGATCATTCAAATAATTATCGATTAAAGCCTGATGTACGAAACCTACGAAACCATTTCCTTCTTTATCATCTAAGCTTTTCTTCACTTTCCAATTATCTTCTTCCAAAGGCTCAGATAACACCAAGTGGAACTCAAAATTAGGGAATTGTTTTTCTAATTCTCTGAAGTAGTGAATGTAGAATAATTCTCTTTTTGAACGTCCTCCATACCAATAAGAAACCTTTCTATTGGTCTTGATGGTATGAAATAATTGGAATAAGTGTGAACGCATCGGTGCCATACCTGCTCCACCTCCAATATATATCATCTCTGCATCGGAATCCTCATTAATAAAGAATTCACCATAAGGTCCTGATATCACACAATCATCTCCTTGTTTCAAACTAAAAATATAAGACGATGCTATACCTGGATTTACATCCATCCATTTGTTATTCTTTCTATCCCATGGTGGCGTAGCGATACGTACATTCAACATAATCTCACGTCCTTCTGCCGGATAAGAAGCCATAGAATACGCTCTTTCTATTACCTCATCGTTCTTCATCACCAATGGCCATAATCCAAATTTATCCCATTCTTTTTGGAATTTATTTGGTTCATCTGGGTGATCTGTCGGGTGAGCAGTGATGTCTATATCTTCATATTTAACGGTAGTCTCAGGAACCTCTATCTGAATATATCCACCTGCTTTATAATTCATATCCTCTGGAATTTCTACTACAAATTCCTTGATGAATGATGCTACGTTATAGTTACGAACAACTTTTGCATTATATTTCTTGATTCCAAATATCTCTTCTGGAACCCGAATTTTCATGTCCTGCTTTACTTTTACTTGACAAGCTAACCGTGCTCCATCTTTCAATTCAGCTCTTGTGAAGTGCGGTGTTTCTGTCGGTAAGGCTTCACCCCCTCCTTCGTCTACATGACACTCACATTGTATACATGTTCCACCTCCACCACAAGCTGAGGGTAAAAATATTTTTTCTGATCCTAATGTCGCTAATAAAGAACCACCAGAAGGTACCGTAATGGTTTCCTCGTCATTAATGGTAATTTGTACGGGACCAGATGGTGCTAACTTTTGTTTTGTAAATAGCAGTATGGCCACTAAAAATAATATAAGTACCAAAAATGCTGCTACCGCAATTCCTACGGTTAATCCTACAGATGCTGCAAAAATTATCATCTATTATTTGTTTTTAATGGTTTGTGAAGGTGTTACCAAGGCGGTATTCACTTCATTATCTTGATTCAATTCCTCTGAAGGGATCACTTGCGTGGTCTCTTCTTTCACTTCTTTTTGCTCTCCATCGCTTGTCAACATTCCACCAAAACTCATAAATCCAATAGCCATAAGCCCTGTGGTGATAAATGTAATTCCTAATCCCCTAAGCGGTGCAGGAACGTTAGAGTATCTGATTTTCTCTCTAATTGCTGCAATAGCAAGAATAGCAAGAAACCAACCTATACCAGAAGAAATTCCATAATTAAGCGCTAAACCTAAAGTAGGGATATCACGAGCTTGCATAAATAATGATCCACCTAGTATAGCACAGTTTACCGCAATAAGAGGTAAGAAAATACCTAATGAGTTATATAAAGAAGGTGCAAATTTCTCTACAATAATTTCTACCAATTGTACCATGGTTGCAATCGTTGCAATAAATAGGATAAAGGATAAAAACCCTAAATTAACGTCTGCATATTCTGGTCCTAACCAAACCAATGCACCATCTCTTAATAAATATTGATCTAATAACCAGTTCAACGGAACTGTAATCGCCATAACGAATATTACAGCTGCTCCTAAACCTACCGCAGTAGATACTTTTTTAGAAACCGCAAGGTAAGAACACATTCCTAAGAATGTGGCAAATACCATGTTGTTTATAAAAACAGATTTGAAAAATAATTCTATATGTTCTAACATTTTTTCTCTTTTAAATTAAGCAGTTTGTTCTTCGATGAGCTCTTTGTTGTTTGCTCTTTGTACCCAAATAATAATACCAATAGTAATTAATGCCATTGGCGCTAGAAGCATAAAACCATTATTCTCATATCCTATCGAATATAATCCAGTTTTAGCAATTGGATCTCCTAATAATTGATAACCTAACAATGTCCCAGATCCAAGTAACTCTCTTACTGCACCTACGATGACAAGAATTACGGCATACCCTAAGGCATTTCCTATCCCATCTAAAAACGCAGGCCATGGTTTATTACCTAATGCAAAAGCCTCAAATCTACCCATGATTATACAGTTGGTGATGATAAGACCAATAAATACTGATAATTGTTTACTGAGTTCAAAAGCAAAAGCCTTTAAAACTTGATCTACAATTATCACTAAAGCCGCAACTACGATTAATTGAACAATAATTCTAATTTTTGATGGAATCACATTTCTCAAAAGAGAAATAACCACATTACCCATTCCTAATACAAACAATACCGCAATAGACATTACAATTGATGGCATTAATTGAGCTGTCACAGCTAAAGCTGAACATATCCCTAATACCTGTACAGTAATTGGGTTGTTATCATTTAATGGATCTGCCACTAAAGCTTTATGTTTTTTTGATAAAAAATCCATATTAATTTTCTTTTGATAGTTTTAATAAATAAGGAGCATACATATCTAATGTTTTGTTGATCATTGCTGTAACTCCGTCCCCAGTAATAGTTGCACCTGCAATGGCGTCAACTTTATAATCATCTTTTCTTTCATTCAAAGGATCCATATTACCTTTAGCAATCGTAATTCCTTTAATGTTATTATTGTCATCTAATACATGTTCACCATGAAAGTCATCCATAAAATAGCGCTCTTTAATGTTTGCGCCTAACCCTGGAGTTTCACCAGCATGATCAAAATAAGCTCCTTCCACAGTAAGGTCGTCTTTTCTTAAAGCCATATAGCCCCATATAGCATCCCATAAACCATTTCCTCTCATAGGAATGATAAAGAATGTTTCTCCATCTTTCTCTCCCACAAATAATGGTAATTGTCTCAAATAATTTGGATCCTTGGACCTTTCTTGTTCTTGTTTTAAATCTATGAGATATGCTTCAGGGTTTTCGGTCATTTCATCTCCTTTAAACACCAATTGTTTTACAATAAATTTGTCAAACTTTTCCTCAACATCCTCAGTTGGAATGAATTCAACAGCACCAGAACCACCATACGGTTCAGCATTATTATTCTCACCCATTGCATATAGAATATTCTGCTGTGCCTCAAACTTTTGATTCTCTTTAATTTTCGGGCTCAATGAGGATGCTACAAACGCAAGAATTGCACCTACTACCACAACCATTACAATGGCAAAAATTATGGTATATACGTTACTATCTGTTCTTTTCTCTGCCATGATTATGCGTTTTTAACTTTTAAACGTTTCATTCTTCTCTTCATATTGCCTTGTATCACATAGTAATCTATGGTTGGCGCAAATACATTCATCAATAAAATTGCTAACATCACTCCCTCTGGATACGCTGGATTGAATACGCGAATCATTACAGAAATAAATCCGATAAAAAATCCATACCACCATTGACCTTTCAATGTTTGTGACCCTGATACTGGATCTGTCGCCATATATACAATACCAAAAGCTAAACCACCAACAATAAGATGTTGCCAAAATGGTAAACTCATCAAACCATAGAATGAATTGGTAGGTGTAATCCACCCCATGTTAATAACACCATTAAAGATTAGTCCCATGGCTAAGGCACCTATGATAGATGAAATAATTATTCTCCAACTTGCCACCTTTGTAAAGATTAAAAAGATAGCCATTAAAAGAATAATTATGGTAGAAGTTTCTCCAACAGAACCTGGAATAAAGCCCATAATCTGCTCCCAAATAGAATATCCCACTTCTTTATTTTGTGCTAGTTGGCCAAGTATCGTTTCTCCGGATATTGCATCTAGTTTTGCACCATTGGCTATTTCTTGTGTTCTCTCTACAGCACCATGTACCCAAACCTTATCTCCAGACATCCAAGTAGGATATGCAAAGAATAAAAAGGCACGAATAGTAAGCGCAGGGTTTAGAATATTCATACCTGTTCCTCCAAATACTTCTTTCCCAATTATAACCCCAAATACAATAGCTACAGTAAGCATCCATAATGGAATATCTATAGGTACAATTAATGGAACTAACATTCCAGTTACGAGGTAACCTTCTTCTACTTCATGTCCTTTAATCGCTGCGAATAGGAATTCTATCCCTAACCCGACAGCATAAGATACGATCACAAGTGGTAAAACTTTTTTAAGTCCTACAAAAAGATTATCTAAGTTCCAGAAATTAGTATCAAAGAAACTAGAAACTCTTTCAAGTTCCCCTAACGCTAAATGATGTTGATACCCTGCATTGAACATTCCAAAAATTAAACATGGAATCAATGCCATGATCACGGTATTCATTACCCTTTTGAGGTCTGTAGCATCATGTATATGTGCTCCTTTCTTACCAGCCGTATGATCTGGCATATATAGAAACGTATGGAATGCATTGAATACCGGTGCAAACTTAGTTCCTTTATACTTTTCTCTTAAATTATGTAATTGCTTCTTCAAAATTCGAAATTTTATTATTAACCGACTTCTCTAATCATTTGATCTAAACCTTCACGAATTATCTTCTGATGCGGTAACTTAGACACACATACAAATTCAGTTACAGCAAAATCCTCTGGAGCAACTTCGTAAATTCCTAGTTTTTCCATCTCGTCTATATCTTTATATAAACATGATTTCATCAATTGAACTGGATATATATCTAGTGGGAACACCTCTTCATATACTCCATTCAATACAAATGCTCTCTCTTCCCCATTGGTATTAGCATTTAAATTATACTTCTTACCTGGATTCAAGAAAGAAAACATCATCGCTCTATAAACACTAAACTTGTTAGGTCTAGGCCTATTCCACCCAAAGAAGTCATAATCTTCACCTTCTTCTATGATAGCAATTTGATTGGTATACATTCCTAAATAATCATCTAGTGAACTTTTATAACCACTTAATGGATTACCTTGAATGTATCTATTTTCTTCTTTTACAATGTCAAAAGAACTTACAATGTCTGATAACTTTGAACCTAATTTCACCTTGGCGTATCCAGCGTCTTTTACCTGAGCACCATTAACGGCGATGATTCTATCAAAACTTAAAACCCCTGTAGTAACTAATTCACCCAATACAGCAACATGCTCTGGAGAAACCACCCATACATGTTCACCTGCATTCATAGGATCTACTTGAGCTATATGAACACTCACATTCCCAACGGGGTGTGGACCTTTAGCCTTATGAATTTCTATGTTTTGCAAAGAGGCAAATGGTGAAGTATTATTGTCAGCCGCTAAAGTAACATGTACTTTTCCTGGAGTTAACTTTTTAAGTAAATCAACCCCTGCTTGCAAGTACTGCTCTCTACCTTGAACCAGCATATCAACATCTGCTGCAATTGGTGCAGAGTTATAAGCTGAAACAAAAATTGCCTTAGGCGTTTGATCAGGATTTGCGATAACATCATAAGGCCTTTGTTTTATAAATGGCCAAGCACCTGCTTTACATAACTGTTCCTTAAGAACGTCCTCAGAGGCATTGATCCATCCAGAGAAATCATGCTTCACATGCTCTTGAACTTTATCTGGTTGAATAAGGATAGATAAAATTTTTCGTTTATCTCCCCTCACAACCTCTTTGATGGTTCCGCTTACCGGAGATGGAATCACAATACGCTCATCTCGCTTGGTATGATATACACCTTCACCAGCCTGAACTTTGTCACCGTCTCTTTTAAGCAATCTCGGGATTACGCCATGCAGATCATCTGGCACAAGACCGAAAGTTGCAGAAGCGTGAGTTTCGCGCAGCTTCTTTTCTGCTGCACCAACTAATTTAATATCTAATCCTTTACGGATTTTTATGTCTTTGGACATTTTATTATTCTTTAGAAAATCTCTGCAAAATTAATAAACGACAACCCAATCCACAAATATTTTATTATTTATAATATACTGTGCTTAAAGACTTTCTATTTAGAATTAGTCTATTTAACAAATACTATATTTGCACGCTTATTGATAATAATATAATTATGAATTATTTATTAAATATATTCTTGTTTATCCTTGTGGCTAGCTTGAATGCTCAAGAAATCAAAACAGCCCAGTTATTTAATCCACAGACCAATGATTTAACGCCTTTCATCAGCAAATCAGAGTATTTAATCTTCTCGTTTGATGACCTAGAAGCTGGATATAAGAGATACCAATATAAAATTGTAAGATATGATAGAAATTGGGAACGGTCTGACATCTTTACTTCAGAATATCTTGATGGTTATGACAAAAACTATATTCGTGAATATACCAACTCCTTTAACACCAGAGTTAACTACACGCATTACCAAGTAAGCATTCCAAATAATGATTTTTCTTTCAAACTTTCTGGGAATTATGGTGTTCAACTTTTGGCACCAAACTCTAATCAGATATTGCTAGAAAAAAGGTTTTCGGTATATGAAGATATCACCCAATTAGGCGTTAGTGTAAATCGCATGAACAGTGCTGACAATCTAAATCAATTAGTGGCTGTGCAAATTAATTCGCCAGATTTTGATTTAACTCAAAACCAAAATGAATCTTTGCTTGTCTTATTAAAGAATAATAATTGGAATGAATCTTTAAAGGTAAACCAACCTTCATTTGCGCAACCGAATCAATTTACCTTTAACAAACCAGACCAATCTTTTGCAGGTGGAAATGAATACAATTGGTTTGATACTAAAAACTTAGAGATTTCAGGTTTAACTACACAAAATATCATAAAAGAAGACATCTATAGTACCGTATTGTATCCAATTTCATTTAGTCCAGATCAGGCTTATGTAGATATGCCAGATGTAAATGGAAACTATTTTATAAGAAGTACTCAAATCCCCTATCCTTCTAAAGCCAATTCAGAAGCGGATTATACTGAGGTTTATTTTGCGTTAGAAGGGTATAAACCAGAAGCGGATGAAGAAGTATTTGTGTTTGGGGCATTCAACAACTTTCAGCCTACAGAAGAATCTATTTTACATTATATAAATGATACGCAATTGCTTGAGACAAATATGTTATTAAAACAAGGCTATTATAATTATAGCTTTGCCATACGAAATACCAAAACAGGCAAAATAGATTACAACAAAATTACGGGAAGTTATTGGCAAACAGAAAATCTCTATACCGCTTTATTTTATTATCGCCCTTGGGGTAAGCGGTATGATCTTTTGATTGGGTACGGTGAAGGATTTTCTAGGCCGAGTCCACGATAATTAAAAAAATGCCTGAATATTTTTATTCAGACATTTCAACTTTTAATAAAGAATCAATTTTATTTTTCGTTTTCTACCATAGGAATTTGTTTCATTAATTCTGGATCTTGCGCGGCCTCTGCTCCCCCCACATTATCCAAGATTGTTCCTTTGGATCCATCATTTGCCTCTACCACGTATAACACCATGTTGTCTCCAGGATTTGTCATTCCTTCAAAACGAAGATCTGCCACAATCTTTAAATCTTGGGGAGTATATGTTTTATCTTTACCAATAAGACAAATCTCTCCATCTTTGGTGTCAAATTCATAAGCATAACCGGCTTCACGTAAAGCTTCTTGTGCTTCTACTACTGTATCGTATTTTCTTAATTCTTTAAAATCCATAATTCAAAATTTATTTTAGCTTAATCAAAAATTATACCTTGTAAAAATAATAAATTTTTATTCCAGATTTATTAATCAGTTATTTATTGAATTGTATTGATTTACATTTCTGAAATTCTGATGATTATGACCTGTTTAATCCAGAATTTTTAAAACTATTCTTCTAATATAGAAATTATAAAACGGTTGACATGCCAAATCAATTGAAATTATCCAAACCCTTATGATTATAAACTCAAATCTGTAGAATTAGACAGTGTGCTAAAACAACTATTATTTTGTGTAAAATTTCGTAAATTTGAGGAGACGTTAATTTAAACATAATTTAAATCAATTATTTATGCCAAAAGGAATTTATAATGTGCCATATGCCGTAAACGAGCCTATTAAGAGTTACGCTCCAGGTACAGAAGAAAGAGCTGCTTTACAAGAAGCATATGACCAATTATGGGAAGAAAAGAAAGAGGTTCCCATGTATATAGGTGGTGAGGAAATCACAACAAATGATAAAAAAGAAATTAACCCACCACATGACCACAAACATGTTGCTGGATATTTTTATGATGGTGGTACAGAGCACGCAGAAAAAGCAATTCAAGCTGCTTTAGACGCAAGAGAAGCTTGGGCAAATTTACCATGGGAACATAGAGCCTCTATTTTCTTGAAGGCTGCAGATTTAATTGCCGGTCCCTACAGAGCTAGAGTGAATGCCTCTACCATGATTTGTCAAGGTAAAAACGCTTTTCAAGCAGAAATAGATTCAGCTTGTGAGCTTATTGATTTTTTACGCTTCAACGTACAATACATGAGTGAAATCTATGCAGAGCAACCTGTATCCGATGATGGTATCTGGAATCGTGTAGAGTATCGCCCTTTAGAAGGATTTTTATACGCTGTAACTCCATTTAACTTTACTGCGATTTCTGGGAATCTACCTACTTGTATGGCAATGATGGGTAACGTGGTAGTATGGAAACCTAGTGATAAACAAATGTTGAGTGCTGGTGTATTAATGGATGTATTCAGAGAAGCGGGTGTGCCTGATGGTGTAATAAACATGATTCAAGGTGATGCAGCAGCGATTACTGAAACTTGCTTTAGCCATCCAGATTTTGCTGGGATTCACTTCACTGGATCTACTCATGTATTCAAAAAGTTCTGGACACAAATTGGAAACAATATAGATGTCTACAAAACATATCCTAGAATCGTAGGTGAAACAGGAGGTAAAGACTTTGTATGGGCTCACCCAAGTGCTAATGCAGAAGCTCTGGCTACGGCATTAGTTCGTGGTGCATTTGAGTATCAAGGGCAAAAATGCTCTGCTGCATCTCGTGCTTATATTCCACAAAGCATGTGGGAAGAAGTAAAAGGTTATATGAAGACTGATTTAGATGAAATCAAGGTAGGTGACCCTAGAGATTTTACTAACTTCGTAAATGCGGTAATTAGCAAAGATTCTTTTGACAAAATCAAAGGTTATATCGACAGAGCTAAGGACAGTAATGATTCAGAAGTAATTTTCGGTGGAAATTGCGATGATAGCAAAGGTTACTTTATAGATCCTACAGTGATTTTAACTACGAATCCGAAATATGAATCTATGGAGGAGGAAATCTTCGGACCTGTGTTAACAGTTTACGTATATGAGGATGATAAATGGGAAGAAACTTTAGACCTTGTAAATGAAACTTCAGTTTATGCATTAACTGGGGCTATCTTCTCTCAAGATAGATATGTAATCAAGGTTGCATCTGATAAATTAGAGAATGCCGCTGGTAATTTCTATATCAATGATAAACCAACAGGCGCTGTAGTAGGCCAACAACCGTTTGGTGGAGCGCGTGCTTCTGGAACCAATGATAAAGCTGGATCTCCTCAAAACTTATTAAGATGGGTATCTCCAAGATTAATCAAAGAGACATTTGTTTCTCCTAAGGATTATAAATATCCATTCTTAGGTGCTGATGAGTAAATATTGAATTTAGCAGTAAATTAAAAATCCCTTGACGCATGCGTCAAGGGATTTTTTATGATATCACAATTTTGTAATGATTTCAAATTATTATAATAGATTCACTAAAGCGAAGGCAACACCTACAGCCCCCCAAGTCCCTATAAGTCCTGGAATCATAAAACTATGGTTCAAAATCCAACTTCCTACATGAGTGGTTCCTGATCTATCAAAGTTAATTGTTGCCAAATCACTTGGATAGAAACAGAAGAAATAATATGCATAACAAGCTGGCACACAAGCTAGCAGTGTTTTAGGATCTAATCCTAATGTAACACCAAGTGGTAGCATGATTAATAAAGTGGCTGCTTGACTCTTCAAGAACATAGATACCATGAACATTGCTAAAGCAAAGGTCCAAGGGTTACGCTCTACCATTTCACTGATTAATGACAAGATATAAGGTTCATTATTAGAGATTACAGTTTCACTCATCCAAGCAATACCAAAAATCATTATTACTGCCACCATCCCTGCATTAAACACATTGGTATCAGAGATTTGTTTTGCCTTAATTCTGGTACTAAATAAAATCACCGCACCAATAGAGAACATTACAAATTGTAACACTTGGCTCATTGGTATTGGTTTACCATTAGGTAAAATTGGTAAAATCGTATCTGGAAACATAGCAATCATTACAATACAGAAAATTCCAATTAAAAAGAGGGTCAAAGATAAACTAGACTTTTTACCAATATTGCTACCATTATCCTCGATACCACCAAAAATATATTTTCTCATTTCTGGATCTTTTATTCTTTCTTGAAATTCTGGATCATTTTCTAAATCTTTCCCTCTTTTTAACGACCAAGTTGCCGCTAACAACATTCCTACAAGACAAGAAGGTATGGTAATCTTTAAGATATCAATTAAACTAATATCAAAACCAGCCGCCCCAAAAACACCAACCATAGCGGCTGCCGCTGCAGAAATTGGACTTGCGGTGATACCCATTTGGCTCGCCACAGCTGCAACAGCCATAGGACGTTCTGGTCTAATTCCTTTCTTGATCGACACATCATAAATCACTGGCAATAAGGGATAAACTGCGTGCCCAGTACCTACCAGAACAGTTAAGAAAAAAGTGCTCAACGGAGCTAAATACACCACTAAGTCTGGTTTTTTACGTAAAAGTTTTTCAGCAAACTTCACTATAAGTCCTAATGCTCCTGTAGCTTCTAAAGTAGCCGAAGTAGTAGAAACAGCAAGGATTATGAGCATTACAGAGATTGGTGGATCTGCAGGGATGGCACCATATATAAAAACAAGAGCGGTAACACCTAGACCCCCTAAAAGACCTAAGCCAACGCCTCCAAATTTAATCCCAAAATAGATTACAATTAGTAATAAGGCTAATTGAGTCCAGAATAAGAGCGCTGCATTCTCTGGCATTTGCTCTTCTAAAGATTCATCGGCTTTTACGTTTTCTTGTACATCTTTAGCTTGTTTAGTCTCAGGTTTAGCTTGTTCTTGAATAGCACTAATAGGTAACGTGGACATAGAAGAAATAGCGAATGATTGATTTAGATTGACCACGTTAGCTCCAATAGTCGTAGCTTTTAAATCTTTGCTTGGTGATAGGAATGTGAAAATTCCGATCACTAGCATGAACAGGTATTTAGGTATATTTCTCATACAAGTAAATTTTAGTAGTTAAATTGTAGCTGTAATTGCATCCATTGCGTATCCATCAATCCTTGCGTTGCATTTTCTTTATCATATTTATCAATAATTGCGACAACACTTGATCTAAAGTTATCTGCTATATCAAAAGACAACATAGGAGTTATGATAGTTCTTAAGTTTTTATTATCAAGATTGTTATACATGGATTCATATCTACAGCTGAATCTGACAGATTTAAGATTAGAAGAATTAAGTGCATACACCAATTCGGGTGTAAAATACCATGACCTAAATTTGTAATTATCCAATTCATTTCTTGGAACTTTCATCCCAATTGCCTCTCCCAAATTATGCCCAAAAGCATAACTAAATTCAGAATTAAAAGCCCACGCTGAACTAAAATCATGATGGGTTTTAAAATCAAAAGCCGCCGCATTCACATTTTCATCCAAATGCTTAGCTATCGCATAGTTGGCGGCAACTTCTACGCCGGGAATTGCGGTAAGTACGAGTCTAGAAGATATATTCTTGTTTGAATCATTATCCGCTATTCTATTCTTGCCATTTCCGTTGTAAACGTTTAAATAATATTTAACTGGAATGTTCTCTTCACTTAAATCACCATAAAGCGATGCACCGATTTGGAAACTTTGCCAATTACTTTTGCCCATTAAGGAATACGTATTACTCCAAGCATTAGATAAGTGATTTCCGATACCATACGTGTTTTCTACGCCAAAATATGGTCTATATTGCCCCACACGTAGATTTAGAGCTTTGTTATGCGCATAAGTAACAGAAGCAATTTCTAATACTTTTCTAGAAACATCAGCACTTTTGAAATCAGCTAAATTTAATAATAAATTTCCCTTTATTTTTGGAGTTATTTGATAAGAACCATTGACTCTGGCATATTTTATATAAAAATCATTGGATGACTCGTCACTATCAGCAGGTATATAATTACCGCCTCCATTCGTGTTTTCATCTAATCCAAATGCATAACCACCAATCAAGAAAAAACCAAACTTTCCTTTAGGCTTAAATACCTCTGACTCTTCTTGGCTCACTCCAGAATGAATTGTATTTTGACTGGCAATCTGGTCAGAATTTTCAGAAATCGCATGAATTTGCTTGTCTTGTACTACTTCTGCCTCGATTTTAAGATTGGGTGATTTTAATTTTGATTCCTCTTGTCCATTCATTTCACTACATAAGATGCAGAAAATTAGAATAAAACCGTAAGTAAGATTTACTTTCATAAGCGTTGATTTTAACAGATATAAAGGTATAACCATTTCAAATACCTATATATTAACTAAACATGAAGTTTGTCAATCATAGAAATAAAATATAAAGAATCTTAATTTTATATTATTATTTAATATTCTTTAACCTAATTTTATAATATATCAAATAAACTAAAAATGTCTAAATAAATTACATCCCTAGCTACTTCAAATAATTTAAAACAAAAAAAGGTCGCAGAATTAGAAATTCTTGCGACCTTAAATGAATTAAGCGAAATTAAAACACTATGTCAATTATTTTTTAGTCAAAATATATGCATCTGCTAATTCTCCTTCTACTTCTTTCCCATCAGCATCTAATGCTTTGATTTGTCCTTCTTCTACCAAATACATTCTCTTCACAGTAGCATCATCCTCTGGAGTTAAAATCACTTGGGTATGATCATCATTCCATACGAAAGTTCCTTTTTCCGAAAATTTAGCTTCCTCTTTTTGACCTAAATACTCTTCATCTTTGGTATAAGTACCATCTTCATTCAAGGTGATAGAAGTATCAATTCCTTCACATGATGCACATGGAACCGTACCATTGTAAGTACCCACATAATTTTTAACACCCATGTTGTCAACTACTTCAGTTTCATTTTCGTCTACAACTACAACGTCATCAGTCTTATTTGTTACAACCTCGTCCGATTTCTTTTCACAAGATGTTAGCACTACTCCAGCCATCATCATTGTTAATATTACTTTTTTCATTACTTTGTTATTTACTTATTATGTATAAGCATATTACAAAGCATATGCCAATACTTAGAAAATTTAACCTAATTTTAAATTTTAACATATTCCAGAATTACTCAGAAACCACCTTTAATCTCCTTATTACTAATTATTTAGACTTTTCCGTTTTTGTGAAGATTAAATATTTTCCAAATAAATTTCTGACTCATTCCAACCAATTGATAAAAATGTTCGTCTATATGAATAGAAAACAAAATGTACATGGCGGCTAACATCATCCCTATACATCAAGAAGATATCCTTATTGAAAAATTAAAGGAAGGTGACCGATATGCCCAAAAAATAATTTATGATCAATACGCTGGCAAAATGTTAAGCATTTGCAAATACTATATTTCAGATCTTCATTATGCAGAAGATGTAATGATAAAAGGTTTTTTTAAGGCCTTCACAAATATTGAAAGTTTTCAAGGGAAAAGTTGTTTCTATACTTGGCTCAGAAGATTAATGAGTAATGAATGTATAGATTTTTTAAGATCTAAAAACCAAAAATTAAATTTCGCCGCATGGGATGATAATTATGAACATGCCATATTGGATGACACAGATCCTTACGAACTCAACTTTTTAGAAAAGTTGATAGATAATTTACCCGATGGATGCAGAGTAGTTTTTAATCTTTACGTGGTAGAAGAAATGAAACATAAAGATATTGCTGAAAAATTAAATATAAGCATAGGTACCAGTAAATCTCAATTATCTTATGCTAAAAAACATTTACAACAAGCGTTAAAATTACATACAAATGGATAAATGGAAAAAAAATATAAAACAATCCTTGGAGCATCGTGAAATTGAACCTTCCGGCAATTCCTGGAATAAATTAGAAGGGATGCTCAATGAGCATGATGCACCAACCAAATCTAATCGTAAATGGACATGGTTTTCTATTGCTGCATCCTTGATGTTTCTTATTTCTATAGGTGTTTTCTTCTTATTATCTGATAAGGATGGGCAACAACAACCCATAGCCATACAGCCTGATGTTCAAAAAACCAATAATAAAAAAGAAACATTAGCACCAAACATCCATGACACCAACATCCAAAAGAAGGATAGTAGGGATCATTTAATGAAGGAAGAAATAGCAAACTTAAATCTTAACATCAATTCTGAAACATCTGAAAATTCACAGAAAAAAAATAGCAACAGGATTACAAGCCAACAAAATATGGACTCAACAAATTTAGCCATTATAACGCCCATCCTTAACAAGGATACAACCTCAAAATTGAATGTGCAATCTACTGAGGATTACCTAGCTGCGGCTATGAGAAAACTAAAGGAAGATAGCCTCAACTCTTCTACGTTATACGTTAGTGATAAAACCTTACTAAATCAAGTAGAAGATGAAGTTTTTGAAGAAAAAAGTCCAGATTTATTAAATAGGATTACCGATCAAATTAAAGCATTGCAAGCTGCAATCTCTAAACGAAATAAGGAACAATAAATAATAAAAATAAACCATCAATGCTTTTACAATAAAAGCTAGAATAGCTATGTCTAATATTAAAAAATAAATGATGATTGAAAAACTAATAATTGCCGTAATACTAATGTTTACCATCTGTACACAAGCACAGACATTTGAAGAAAAAACAAGCACTATAACAAAAAGGATTGACTCCATTACCCTTGCAGAAAAAGGGTTGTTAAAGGATGAAATTAAAAAAGTGGATAAAGCTTTAAAAAATAAAAAAATCTCTTATGAAGAAGCTGAAATAGAAAAACAAAGATTAGCTGATTATTATGCTAAAAGAATTCAACTGGGCGTAAATCATGAAAAAGAAAAACTAGAAAGTATCATTGCAAAGCGCGTGGATGACCAAATTGCGGGAAAGGTGAATGATACAATTAGTGATGATTCTCAAGGAAAGAACTTTCATATTTCGATCAACAAGAAAGAGGATGGGGATGAATGGAGTGAGGTAAGAACTACGAGTCAATTGGTTTTTGCCGTTGGGGTAAACACTTTACAGTCCGCCGATAGTGAGATAAACGACCATTTAAATACTTGGAGCTCTAGGTTTTGGGAATTCGGATATACTAGAAATACAAGACTATCAGAAGAATCCAATCTATTGCATCTGAAGTACGGTTTATCATTGCTATACAACAACTACAAACCAAAGGATAATAAAGTATTTACAACCGTGGATGGACAAACAGTTTTGGCAGATACATCAATTAATTTTGATAGAAATAGATTCAGAAATTTCTACTTGAATGTTCCTGTACACTTAGAATTTGACCTATCTCCGATAAAATATAGCGAAGAAGGTAAAAAACTCTATCGCTCTCATAAAAGCTTCAGATTTGGTATTGGTGGGTATGGTGGTGTTTTAGTTAATAGCAGAAACTTTTTTAAATACAAAGAAAACGGAAAGAAAATCAAAACCAATAAGAAAGATGATTATAATGTAAACGCATTTAACTATGGGCTTAGTGCTTACGTTGGGTATAAACAATTGAGCTTATATACGAAATACGATTTAAAACCCTTGTTTGAAGATAATCTAGCTGAAGATCAGAATATATCTATCGGATTGCGATGGGATATTAATTAAGCATAGTCCTCATATGTTTTATAACAGAAACAGCCGCGCTTTCGCGCGGCTGTTTCTGTTATTTTCTATTCAAAAGAATGATTATAAACCTATCCTTTAGTCTTTAATAAGGCAATATCAAGTACTTCCTCCATGGTATTCACATAATTAAAAGTAAGTCCTTTTAAATATTGCTCCTCTATTTCTGCCACATCCTTTTTATTATCTTCGGATAATACGAGTTGTTTAATGCCAGCACGCTTAGCGGCTAAAATCTTCTCTTTGATACCACCCACAGGCAGCACCTTACCTCGCAAGGTAATTTCTCCTGTCATTGCAATATTAGCTTTTACCCTTCTTCTCGTAAAGGTAGAAACCAGAGACGTTAACATGGTGATACCAGCCGATGGACCATCTTTAGGCACAGCACCCTCTGGAACATGCACATGCACATTGCTTTTTTCTATCAACGATATTGGAATATCTAGTTTTTCATGATTTGCTTTAATATACTCCAAGGCAATTTGAGCGGATTCCTTCATCACTTTCCCTAAATTACCAGTCATACTCAAATTTCCCTTTCCTTTAGACAAGATAGATTCAATAAACAAGATATCACCCCCAACACTAGTCCATGCTAAGCCAGTAACCACCCCTGGAACAAGATTATTTTCATATTTATTTGATTCTCTTGGTGGTCCTAAAATCTCTTCTATTTTATCTTTTTTAAATTTAGGATCAACCTCAATCTCCATCGCTGTATCCTTCGCTGCATTACGCACAATCTTAGCAATTCGCTTCTCTAATGTACGCACACCCGATTCACGCGTGTAACCATCCACAATGAACTCTAATTCACGTTTCCCTAACACGACATCGCCTTTTTTAAGGCCATGTGCTTCTAGTTGTTTAGGTAATAAATATTTTCTAGCAATTTCAATTTTCTCTTCTATGGTATACCCATTCACTTGAACCATCTCCATTCGATCTCTGAGCGGTGCTGGAATTTCTGAAATATCATTCGCTGTAGCGATAAAAAGAACTTTAGATAAATCATACCCTAATTCTAAGTAATTATCATAGAACGCCGTGTTCTGCTCTGGGTCTAATACCTCGAGCATGGCAGATGTTGGATCACCATGGGTACTACGAGACAATTTATCTATTTCGTCTAATACAAAAACAGGATTTGAAGTTTTTGATTTTTTAATGTTTTGCAAGATTCTACCTGGCATAGCACCAATATAGGTTTTTCTATGTCCTCTAATTTCGGACTCATCATGCAAACCACCCAATGACATTCTTTGATACTCTCTATTCAATGCCTTGGCAATAGACTTCCCTAAGGAAGTTTTACCCACCCCAGGAGGCCCATATAAGCATATGATAGGAGATTTCATGTCTTGTTTTAATTTTAAAACTGCAAGATATTCTAGAATTCTCTCTTTTACTTTTTCAAGCCCATAATGATCTTGATTCAGGACTTTTTCTGCTTTTTTAAGATCCAATCTATCCTTAGAAACTTCATTCCAAGGTAGATCTAACATGAATTCTAAATAATTTCTTTGGATAGAATATTCTGGCATCTGAGAATTAAGCCTTTGCATGCGACCTACTTCTTTATCAAAGTGCTCCTTAGCCTCTTGAGACCAATCCTTTTTAGCCGCTCTATTCTTTAAATCCTCAATTTCTTCCTCTTGCGAACCTCCACCCAACTCATCTTGAATGGTTTTCATCTGTTGATTTAAGAAATATTCACGTTGTTGCTGATCCATCTCATTGCGAGTCTTGGATTGAATATCATTCCGCAACATTACCTTTTGTAATTCAAAGTTCAGATGACGCAGCGTTTCTATAGCTCTGTCTTTCTGATTAGATTCCGCCAATAGCTTTTGCTTTTCTTCCATCTTCAAATCTATGTTGGCGGCCACATAATTCACCAGAAATGAAGAGCTTTCTATTGATTTCACCGCAAAGGCAGCCTCTGATGGAATGTTATGATTGTTCTTGATTATATCTACTGCGACTAATTTTATGGAATCAATAATAGCAGTATATTCCTCATCATCTTCTGCAGGTTTTTCTTCTTCCAGCAAAGAAATTTTAGCCATAAAGTAAGGATCAGTAGACGTAAATTCTTCAATCTCAAATCGTCTTAAACCTTGTAATATAACGGTGGTATTACCGTCTGGCAATTTGATTAATTTATGAATTTTAGCAGCGGTACCAATTCTGTTGATATCTAGTGCATCAGGATCATCATTGTTTGCATCTTGTTGAGTTGCCACCCCTATGATCTGCTTATTTTTATAAGCATCATTCAGAAGTTTTAACGATTTATCTCTACCAGCAGCAATTGGAATCACTACACCCGGGAAGAGAACCGTGTTACGCAAAGGCAAAATCGGAATCTCATTGGGTGTTTCTGTATTCAATAAATGATTTTCTTCTTCTGGTGATAATAATGGAATAAACTCAGAATTCTCTGTTATATTTTCTTGCAATGACAAATTGTCTATAATCATAATCTATTTAATTTACTCGAAAGACATTAACGACTAATTGGCAGTTTCAAAAACAAACTAATCACCATTTATCTAGCTAAATATCAAGCATATAAACAACTAGATTAATCTTATGTATCTTGAAACCTTTCGAGCCTTATATAAAGACAAAGCACGTGCCATCCCTATTTTATGTATTCTCTATAATATTCATACTAAAAAAGCCTATTGAGAAATCCCCAATAGGCTTTTATCCTAATTTAAACAAGAGAAACTCTTATTTAGTCAACTTACCTTCTTTATGAATTCTAAAGTATAGCTTAACGAATCTAGCTGCTACCGCTACTAAATCTTTCATTTCTAATAATAAAGTAAAGTATAATGAAGTATTCTTAAATCCATAAGTTTTACTCATAATACCGTGGATTTGCTCGCTTGTCGCTTCTTCTACTTCTCTCAAGAAATGATTTTTTCTCACAAGCAACTCTTGCAAAGAATCATCAGTAAAATTACCCGTCACCACAACTTCTCTTATGTACTGTAAAT
>JBPCUN010000012.1:0-17701 GCA_051011115.1 Weeksellaceae bacterium | reverse complement strand
TTCTAATTTAGATTTCCCGTACACACTTACAGGACTTGTCATCTGATCTTCTGTAAATGGAACATTCCCTTCTCCGTTAAATACATAATCTGTCGAAATATGTATAAAATCTGCGCCAGCATCTTTGGTTTCTTTGGCTAATGTTTTCACTGCGTCTGCATTCACTTTAAAAGCTTTTTCCACATCAGATTCTGCCTTGTCTACTGCCGTATAGGCTGCACAGTTAATGACACAATCCACTGGATTTGAAAAGAAATAAGCCTCTACCACTTCGCTATCAGAAATATCCAATTGCGATCGATCCATAAAAATGAATTGAAAAGCATCAGCTGGTAATTCTGCACTGGCATCTTTAATACATTGTGCTAATTGGCCCTTGGCTCCTGTAACAAGAATCTTTTTCATAACACAATTGGTTCAAACGCTTTAAAAGGTTTCTGGTTTTGATCTTTTTCTGAGACAATAGCTTTCTCAGCTGGGATTTGCCAGTCAATGTTTAAATCATTGTCAAAAAGATAAATACCCTCTTCACTATCTTTATTATAAAAATCATCACATTTATACGCCACCACAGCCTCTTCTGATAAAACGGAATAACCATGGGCAAAACCGTGAGGAACATAGAGCTGTTTCTTATTCTCGGCAGATAATTCTACTGCTATATATTCACCATATGTAGGTGAATCTTTGCGCACGTCTACAGCCACGTCTAGTATAGCCCCCTCTAAGGCTCTTACTAGTTTGGTTTGCATTGCTGGGTTGCGTTGTAAATGCAATCCTCTGACAACTCCGTATTTAGATTTAGCTTGATTATCTTGATAAAAAATGAGATCTATACCAGTAGCTTCTTTTAAGGTATTAAAATTATAACTTTCAAAGAAATAACCTCTCTCATCCTCAAAGATTCTAGGTTCAATTATAAAGCAGCCTTTTAATTTAGTTTCTTGAATTTTCATTTGCTAGTTATCTACTACAAATATAAATTTTATACGGTGGCTTTAATAGTATAAACCAAAAAAAATCGACCCCTAAGAGTCGATTTACAAATTTTTATGAATTTTAAATTTTAAAGTCCTAATTCTTTCTTCACATCATTTGTTAAATCAGTTCCACCTTTAAAGTATAAAAGAACTCCTGAAGGTACCGTAGTAGCCATATCGATGATATATCCTACTTTTTTCTTATCTCCAACTTTAGTGATGGCTGCTTCTACTTTGTCATAGATAGGTTTCATTAATTCACCTTCCATTTTAGTCAAAGATTCAGTGGCTGTCTTTTGGTATTGAGATAATGCTTGTTGCTTCGTTTGTAAATCTTGTTGTACAGGAGCTAATTTCTGCATCATCGCTCTTTGTTCTGCTTCTGCTTTATCTTTTACGCTTTCCATTTGTTTTTGAGCATCTGTATACACGCTTTCCATTTCTTTAGTTTGACGCTCTACTTCTGATCTATGTCTATTTGCTTCTGCTTCTAATTTTGTCTGTGCTGCCTTATATTCTGGCATGGCTTGCAAAATTTCGTTAGAATTTACATGCGCAACAGATTGTGCATTCACAGAGCCAATTCCAAAAATAAATAGGGATAAAAATGCGATTAAAGTTAAATTTTTCATTGTATAAATTTTAATTAATTTTTCTTGATTTGATTGGTTTACTTGAATTGTTATTTCGTTGATTGATGATATCTTTTGCACCTCTTACAGGTCTAGCATTTTCTGGTAATAATTTATTTAAAACTTCTTCAGAAATATCAAATTTCGGATCAGAGTAGATCATGATTAAATCGCTTCCTTTATCAAAAATAAAGCTGTATTTACGTCTCTCTGCTACTTGTTTTACTACATTCCAGACTTGATCTTGAATTGGCTTCACAAGATTTCTTCTTAAAGAAATTAAATCTCCTGTTGGCCCATAGCGCTGCTGTTTTAATTCAGCAATTTTATTTCTTTTCTCTTCTAGTTCTTTTTCCCGTTGAGTAATTTGTTCTTTTGTCAACAATACTTTCTCAGCTTCATAAGCCGACAGTTCCTTCTCTAATTCAAACTCATGGTTACTGATTTCTTTTGCCCAGTTTTCTGCTTGCGTATCCACTTTACCTTGCGCACTAGCATATTGCGGTAGACTATTCAAAACATACTCTGTGTCTACGTAACCAAATCGCTGTGCCATCAACATGGCACTTAGAGAAATAAATATGGTTATTGTTAGAATTTTTTTTAACATAATTTAAAGTTGATTAAACTAAAACCGTGCCAACACGACTTATAATGATTGTCCAAATATAAAATGCGTTTGCCACCCAGATGGTTCTGTACCAGAATTTAAATAAGGATCAAATCCGTACCCAAAGTCAAATCCTAGCATACCAAATGCTGACATAAATACACGGATACCAACACCTGCAGATCTTTTTAATTCAAATGGTTTAAACTCATCATGATCTGACCATGTATTACCTGCTTCAAGGAATCCTAAACCAAAAATCTTGGCTTGTTGACCCATGGTAATTGGGTATCTTAATTCTAATAAGAACTTATCATACACTGTTCCTCCACCACGTGGTGTAATGTCTCTTCCTGTAAGACCTCCACCATCGGTAAAGTCTTCATAACCTCTTAATGGAACAATCTCTCTACCATCAAAACGATTGGATTGTAAACCTGTTCCTCCCATAAAAAATCTTTCAAAAGGAGCAATTCCTATATCTTTATTATAAGTTCCTAAGTATCCGAATTCTGCCCCTGTACGTAAAACTAATTTACCAATTAGCTCCTTGTACCAGTTTCCAGAGAATTGAATCTTGTAATATTCTAACAATTTATATAATGATTCAAAATCACCAGCTTCTTTCAATGCTTTATAATCTTTGTTACTACCAAGTAATGAATATGGTGGTGTAAGTTTAAGTGTTGCAGAGAAATCCGATCCATAGGTTGGGAACACAGGATCATTTCCAGCTGATAAACGACTCAATCCTATTTGATAAGAAAGATTATTGATAGATCCATTTTCAGATCTATTCTCACCTAAATTAAATGGATAATTTTTATAATTGTAATTCTGATAAGAAACTGACTGGCTCAATCTAAAATAATCATCTGGCCAAGTTAATAATTTATTTAAGCCTACAGA
The DNA here is from genome assembly GCA_051011115.1 of Weeksellaceae bacterium. GTDB lineage: Bacteria > Bacteroidota > Bacteroidia > Flavobacteriales > Weeksellaceae > Profundicola. Next base: position 14,570 of record JBPCUN010000012.1, on the reverse strand, counting down.
AGCACCTAAAATTCTAAGTCTAGACTCTTCTGACTCATATAGGTTGTTATAATTAGAATTGTAAACCGATAACGAAAGTGCTGTTGGTCTACTCCCACCAATCCAAGGCTCTGTAAAAGACACACTGAAATTAGAGAAATAACTACCTGCTTGAGCTCTTATAGATAAGGCTTGTCCATCCCCTAAAGGAACTGGATTCCATTTTTTACCTTTAAATAAATTCCCGATCGAGAAGTTACCAAAAGTTAATCCCAAGGTTCCAATGAATCTACCTCCACCATATCCTCCTTGCAGTTCTATCTGCGAAGATGATTTGGGTGCTAATCCCCATTCAATATCTACTGTATTATTTTCAGGGTTTGGTTTGATATCTTGTGTAATTTGTTGTGGATCAAAAAATCCAAGACCACCTAATTTAAAGTAAGTACGCTTGATATCACTTTTAGAAAATAAATCTCCTGGTCGTGTCATCAACTCTCTAGCAATTACATGATCATGGGTTTCAGTATTTCCAGAAAATGTAACCTTGTTCCAAGTTGCTTGTTCACCTTCTTGAATTCTAATCTCTAAATCGATCGTATCATTCTTTACATGCTTTTCAATAGGCACTACATTAGAAAATAAGTAACCATTGTCTAAGTATAGCGTAGCGATATCATCATCTTTTTCCGATCCAGAAGCTTTTCTCTGAATTCCTACGGCATCATACGGATCTCCTTTTTTGTATGAAAAAACACGTTGTAGTAAATCTGTACTATATACTGAGTTTCCAACAAAATCAACATCACCTAAATAGTAGCGATTACCTTCGTCCACTGTAACCTCTATTTTATATCTATTATCAGAAACCTTATAAACTGAATCTGAAACAATTTTAGCATCTCTAAAACCTTGACTTTTATAAAGATCAACTAACTTATCTTTATCTTCTTCGTATTGATCTGGAACTAATTTAGAAGACTTAAATATATACCTTAAAGAAGTTCTAGTTGTATTTTTAAATGCTTTTCTACGTAGTTTGCTATCAGACATAGCCTCATTGTTATGAAAAGTAATATCTTTCACTTTCACACGTGGACCTTTATCAACCACGATTTTTACATTCTCAGACAATCTTTGCCCTTCTGCAGGAGTAGCTACAAAATCCACTTTAGACTCTGGGTAACCTTTCTCTGTGTAATATTTTTTAATATTAAGTTTGGTCTGATTAATCAAGTTTTGCGTTATCTTCTGATTAGGTTTTAATTGATTTTCTTTTGCAAAATCTGCTTGACGTGATTTTTTGACCCCAACAAAGGTAACATCATTAATTTTAGGTAACGCCACTAGATTTAATCTTAAAAACAGTTCATCGCCCACAACCTTTTGTGCAAATAATTCCACATCTGAAAACAAATTCTGTCTCCATAGCTTTTTAATGGCATTATTAATCTTAGATCCTGGAACCTCAATTTCTTCTCCAATTTCTAATCCTGTAAATCTTAAAATCTGGTTGGTACTATAAGGTGTCCCTCCGCTAATTTCTAATCCACCTAATTTATAAGTAGCGTTCAGAGGCATATTTGCCCCCTCAATCTCTTGTAATTTTTCGGGTGTGGTTGGTTGCAAGGTATCTGTAACTTGCCTCGTTTGTTCTATTTGAATAGAATCTTGTTGGGCATATAACCCACTACTAATTAGTATAATAAATATAAGAACTTGCTTCATTTTCTATTCTTCAGTTTAATAATTGATCTCCTGTTTTCCCAAATCGTCTTTGTCTACTCTGATACGATATCACAGCTTGGTATAAATCCTTTCTTCTGAAATCAGGCCACAACACCTCGGTAAAATATAACTCTGCGTAGGCTATTTGCCACAACAGAAAATTACTAATGCGTTGCTCTCCACTTGTACGAATCATTAAATCAACATCTGGAATATCAGGGTTGTATAAATGTGATTTAAACATCTCGGGAGTTATTTGGTCTATGGACACCTTATTATCTTGTACGTCTTGTGCAATTCCTCTTACAGCTTGTACAATTTCATCTTTGGCTCCATAACTTAAAGCTAGGGTTAAGATAGCTTTTTTATTATTCTTAGTTACTTCTATCACTCTTTGTAACTCTTCATACACTTCTTTAGGCAATCTGCTCACATCTCCGATGGTTCTGAGCTGAATATCGTTTTCTACAAAAGTATTCAATTCTTTTCGCAAAGATTTAATGAGTAGATTCATCAAAAAGTTTACTTCTTCAAAAGGCCTAGACCAATTTTCTGATGAAAATGCATAGAGCGTTAAATAGCGAACACCTATTTCATTAGCTCCTTCTATGGCAGCACGAACAGCTTTCACTGCATTTTTATGCCCAAAAGTACGCATCATCCCTTTTTTCTGTGCCCATCTTCCATTACCATCCATTATTATGGCTATATGTTGAGGGACTTGTTCTAGATTTATTTTATGTAGTAATGCTTCTTTCAAATTTAGATTTTAATCACAAAAACATGGCGGACGACCAAAGATATATGTAAAGGTTAAGCCAGAAAACACGTACCAATCATTGTTGGACCTGTCTCCTATTTGGCGTTGTCTTATTAATTTTTCATTGCTCTCATCCAAAACATCTTGTGAAACATAATTTGTAAGACCTTCTTGATTCAAAAAAGTAAAATCCTCTTCTGTGGCATCAGCCATATCTAGATCATCAATAAAAGTAGGCCTTACACCTAATTCTAATCCTGCCTCCCAATTATAATTAAATTTGTATTTATATCCTACCCCAAATGGGATTGAATATGAAAATTTAAGCTCATCATCTTTTGAAATAACAGGTACATGGGTAGGATTCCCTTCAACATTAGTTTTTGAGGAAATTGTATTGACTACCGTATAAGTGGGGTGTTTATAGCCAAAAGCACCAAGCCCAGCAAAAATATAGGGTGAATGTGCCCGTTCCTGCTCAGAGTTTATAGGGAAAAAGTTATATTCAAATAAAACAGAAGTCTCATATAATGTTTGAGAATATTTAGCTCCTCTATCATATCGATAATCTTCTGCTGCTAATCGATCATTATCAATAAACCTTGTATAATGTAAGTTTAATCTAAGGGATTGATGCGGATTTAAATTGAATTTATATAACAAACCTAAATTAATTGGAATTGTAGGATTACCTACGCCCCAATCTTTGGGAAAAGGGTTTATATAGTCTGTTCTACCCACATCTGTGATTCCATTCGTAGTACCAATAAAGACACCAACCTCATGCTTTTGCGCCTGCAATTGAAATAAAATAAAGGTTACCAATAAGAAGGTGAAATAATTCTTCATATGATTACAACTTTCTTTGAGTAACGTATCAAAGCTATGTTTGTTGTTTTTAAGACTAATTTTAAAGCGACAAATATAATGATTTAGTTGAGTCGCATAGAATGATTAACAAATTTTATTAGTATTCATTTAGAAATCAACATACATTATCGTTAATTTCTCTTGTCCATACCCCAAAAAAGTTTCTTCCTTAAAGTCTCTAAGTAATTTGTATGCTTTAATTGAACAATATTTACATGAAAAGGCGCCTTACTCACTCTTATTTCTTGATTTGTGTGCATAGATTTCAACCTAGAATCTAAAGTTAAAGAGTACTCATCTACTCTGCTGTGCACTTTTAATCGTATTGTTTCTTTATTGGATACTACTAAAGGTCGCACATTTAAATTATGTGGAGCCATGGGCGTAATCACAAAATTATCAAGCTCTGGGGAAATTATAGGCCCATTACAACTCAATGAATACCCTGTAGAGCCTGTTGGCGTAGAAATAATTAAACCATCACACCAAAAGGAATTAATAAATTGATCTCCTATAAAAGCATCAATGGTGATCATACCCGTTGTTTCCTTGCGTACAACTGTGATTTCGTTTAATGCGAAAGGGTATTTCAATTCATAACCAGGTGTTTCAATACCTACCAAACACCTTGGGCTTATATTAAAGTCTTTTTGAAGGATTTCACGTAAATGTGGCAACAATTCTTTATTATTAATTCCCGCTAAATAACCTAACCTACCGGTATTAACGCCTACAATTGGGATATTGAGATCTTGTAGCACCGTCACCGCTGATAGTATAGTCCCATCTCCACCAAAAGTGAAAAATAAGTCTAAATCTTCATCAAGATCTGCTTTAAATTTAAAAGTGGTATAATCTTTCAGCTCAATATCTGTAATTGTTGCTAAAACTCCTGCGTAAGATTCCTCTATTTGATAAGTAATGCCATCTTCATTTAATCTATTAAAAAATGAGGGCATAAACTCCTCTAGTACAGGTGAGTACTTTAATCCATATATGGCAACTTTCATTTTAGACATCCATGAATCGCATTAATTGTTTGTACCTATCTTGTAATAAGTCTACTTTTTCATCATTAAAGAATTGAAATTTAATTAAATATCCAAATCTCTCAAAAGTGGCTACCACAGAACTTAGACTTTCTGCATTGAATCGTATGGTTACTTCAGTCATATCTTCTGAGAAACCAGAAATAAAACAACCTAAAATTCTACCATTATTAGATTCTACAATCTTTGCCACCTCACTAATAGAAAATTGCTTGGTAGGAATCTTCACTGTAATCATAGCACTTAATTCAGACAAAAAAGGCATTCTAGATAGCTCCCCCATCACCTCATCTGCTGTGATGTATCCTAAATATTTTTCTTGATCATCTAAAACAGGTATAATATTAGTTTCATTACGGTAGAAGATACGTACAGCATCAAAAATAGTTGTATTTTCTTCCAAATAAAATTTTTCAAAATTCATTTTACTCACGGACAGCTCCTCCTTAGGATTTCTTTCATTTAAATAAATTTCAGAAATATTTCCCAAAAAAGTAAGACCTTCAAAAACAGGAATGTGAGATAATTTGAACCCATTAATTATATCTAAAGCATCTTCTACAGTAGACTTTAAAGTAATTGGTACAAATTCTGCGGTTATTAAATTTGTTATTAGCATATGTAACTGCTAATATAACAAAAATTTATCCAGAGTATAATGGCATGAAAAATGATTCATATAATAAATATTTCTTAAATTTGCCCCGCATACCTAAAACGCATATGAAACATCCATCATTTTTTGCTAAAATCCTCTTATTTGGAGAATATGGTATCATAGAAAACGCAAAAGGACTTACCATTCCTCTTAACTTCTACAAAGGAACTTTAAAGTTTGAAGAATCTGAAACGCATCAAGAGTCTAATCAAAGCTTATTTTCATTTGCCAATTATCTGAAAGAAAATATGTCTGACTGTTTCGATACCTCTTCTTTACTAGCGGACTTAGAAAAAGGAATGTATTTTGATTCAGATATCCCACAAGGCTATGGCGTTGGGAGTTCTGGTGCCTTGGTAGCAGCGATATATGATAAATATGCAATAGACCCAATTGATAAAAATGCTTTAGAAAAGCATCAGATTTCTGAATTAAAACAAATTTTGGGTAAAATGGAATCTTACTTTCATGGGACAAGCTCTGGGATTGATCCACTTATTTGTTATTTAAATATTCCATTACTTATCAATTCTAAAGACGACATTGACACAGTTGGTATTCCTTATGAAAAAGGAGGTAAAGGTGCAGTATTCTTAATCAATAGTGGAGCTCCAGGAAAAACAGGACCTATGGTTCAGATGTTTTTTGAAAAAATGAAACAAGAAGGTTTTAGAAAAACTTTACAAAAAGAATTTACTAAATATAATGATGCTTGTATAGAGGCTTTTGTAAAAGGTAAAACAGAACCTTTATTTAGCAATTTAAAGGATTTATCTCGATGGGCTTTTATAAATTTTAAGCCTATGATTCCATCAGCACTAATCCAAGCTTGGGAAGCAGGAATTCAATCCAATGATTACTATTTAAAACTCTGTGGATCTGGAGGTGGTGGATATGTCCTAGGTTTTACACAAGATTTTGAGAAAGCTAAAACATCTTTATCTGAATTTGATTTAGAACCCGTTTATCGTTTCTAAAATGCAAAAAATCACCTCTAAGCGGCTCGTTTATAAGCTGGTAGCATTATTCGCAGTCATTAGGGGTTATAATGTGGGGATGTTGGTTCTAGCTATGTACATCACAGCCTACTTCATCTTCTCTCATGAGATGTCTTTATTTCATTTTTTAGAAAACTTAGAACTTCATATTATCATACTCGCCTCTGCATTTACAGTATCAGGAGGGTATATCATCAATAACTTTTATGATTTAGATAAAGATACTATAAGCAGACCTCTTATTACCTATGTAAGTCGTTTTATTAGTCAAAACTTAAAGCTGTGGGTTTATATTAGCTTTAGCTTAATCTCCGTTGCTTTAGCTTTCATGGCCTCTTGGCGGGTTGGCATTTTCTTTATTGCTTATAATTTTCTGGTTTGGTTTTATAGCCATAAAATTAGTAAAATCACCTTCATTAATAACCTATTTTACGTTGTATTATCATTGATGCCCTTCCTTGCCTTATTATTATATTATAATAATTACTCACTAATTATCTTTATGCATGGAATATACTTATCCCTACTCTTACTGAGCATAGATTTAATTAAAGACCTAACAACGTACAAAGCAGATTTAATTTATAATTACAAGACATTACCTGTTGCTTTTGGGATTAAATATGCTAAAATTATTCTTACATTATGTTTAGCATTAAATTGTGGTTGGGCAATATATATGTCTACTTTGGAAGAGATAGGCCATATGAGTATTTATTTTAAAGGAGTATCCATTATTTTGATTTTAATTATCATATTACTCTGGGTGTTGAAAGAAAAGTGGAAAATAAACCTTTTGTACCTGTTATTGAAAGTGATACTAGGGGTTGGAGTGTTAAGTATTGCGTGGATTAAGATAAATCCCTTAGCTTTGCAACGATTATTGCCCATCAATTAACAAGTGGTATGATTTTTCTGGCTTATATGCCAGTATATAACAATTTACAATTATGAGGAAAAAGAATCCTAATTTTAACGAAGATAATAAAACCAACCGATCAGACTCTAATTCATCAGAGAATAGGAGATCATCGGGAGGTAGAAGATCTTCTGGCAACGACAGATCTAGAAGAGACAATAGAGCTCCTAGAGAAGACAGGCCAAGCCGTGACGGTAAACCATTCAGTGGAAAAAGACGTGGCTCTGGAGAGTCTAAATATGCTAGCGACAGAAGTTCATCAAGAAACGAGAGACCAAGCCGGGATGGTGACAGCAGAAGAGAAAGTAAACCTTATAATGAGGAACGCAGAGGTGCTAGTGATAGAAAACCTTCTAGAAATGATAGACCAGATAGAGCCGATCGTAGACCAAGCCGGGATAATGATAACAGAAGAGAGAGCAGACCTTTTAATGAGGAACGTAGAGGTTCTAGCGATAGAAGACCTTCTAGAAGCGATAGACCTGAGAAGACCGACCGTAGACCAAGCCGGGACGAGGATAGCAGAAGAGAAAGTAGACCTTTTAGTGAGAAACGCAGAGGTAATAGCGATAGAAGCCCTTTTAGAACGGATAGACCAGATAGAGAGCCTGGCGTTAAAAGAGAACGAAAATCATTTGGCAACCGAGAAGCTGGTCAAAAGGATTCTTCAGAGAAAAGACCATTTAGAATGGATAGGAAACCAGAATCTAGAGAAAGTCGAACGGATGACGGAAACAAAGGTCCAAGAAAAGATTACAAAAAATTTAGAGTAAATAAGAGACGTGCAGAAGTTATAAAACCAGATGATGGTCTTATTCGCTTAAATAAATATGTAGCTAATGCAGGAATCTGTAGTAGGCGACAAGCCGATGAATACATTAAAACTGGTGTAGTAGAGGTAAACGGGGTTACGATTACAGAAATGGGATATAAAGTAAAACCAGAAGATGATGTAAGGTTTGATGGAGAAAGAATTTCTCCTGAAAGAAAGGCTTATGTTTTATTGAATAAACCAAAGGGCTTTATCACAACTACTCAGGATGAAAGAGAAAGAAAAACCGTCATGGAATTAGTTGCAAACGCAACTAAAGCTAGATTATTCCCTGTAGGTCGATTAGACAGACAGACTACTGGAGTTTTATTATTTACCAATGATGGTCACTTAGCTAAAAAACTAACACACCCAAGCCACGGCGTTAAGAAAATCTATCATGTGATGTTAGATCAAGACTTACATGGTGACGATATGGAGAAGATCAGAAATGGTATTGCCATGCAAGAAGGTGTCGCCAAAGTGGATAAGATTTCATTTATTGATAATAAACCTCACAATGAAGTTGGTGTAGAGATTCATATTGGATGGAATCGAGTAGTAAGACGTATTTTTGAGAAACTAGGTTATAAAATTATGGCATTAGACCGTGTTGAGTTTGCAGGTCTTACCAAGAAAAGTTTGAAGAGAGGAGATTATAGAATATTAGATGAAAAAGAAGTGAACTTCTTAAAAATGATTTAATTTCTAAATATATTTGTCTGTTTAAAAATAAGGTTTTATATTTGCCGTCCAATTCAGTTAGAGAGTTGTTGTTTTTGCGAAAATAGCTCAGCTGGTAGAGCGCAACCTTGCCAAGGTTGAGGTCGCGGGTTCGAGCCCCGTTTTTCGCTCAGCATTGAAATATAAAAAATTATAGCCTATCTAAGGCGCCCAGGTGGTGGAATTGGTAGACACGCAGGACTTAAAATCCTGTGCTCATTAGAGCGTGCGGGTTCAAGTCCCGCCCCGGGTACTATAAACCCTCTTAATCAGTTGATTAAGAGGGTTTTTTATTATATTAAATTTCTACATTTATAAACAATATTTTTACTTTTAAGTTGATGAAGCCTATAGTAGAAAACTAGAAATTGAAAATATCTTAATATTTTTTGGATATAATGAAAGATTGATTATTAAATAAAGTTATTTCTTTAGAAGTTTCAGTTTTAATAAATTTTTTATTTACTGCAATTCGCCTATTAATTCTACGTAGTTGATTGTTTGATTGTCCAACAAGATTATTTAGTGAAATACGAAGTAATTCTTCCCCGTCCACTAAATAGAGATGCGAATAGACATGTTCGGATTCAACATATAATACTTTACCTAAATATACCCTACAAGATTTCTTTCCTATTACAATTTCTATGATATCATTGTCCGCCTTTTGTTTAAAGAAAGCTAGATTAATTGCTGCATATAAATCTGGCTTACATATAGGTTTAGATAAATAACTAGCGGGTTGATATGAAAGTAATTTATCGATGATTTGTGGCTGAGACTGCGCTGTTAAAAATATAAAAGGTATAGACGCATACTGCTTATTTATATAGGATGCCACATCCATTCCTGTTGCTACCCCACCTAAATTAATGTCCAAAAGGACGATATCCACTCTCTTATTTTCTAAAGCCCGTACAGCTCCATCATAACTTATAACAGGTTTTAAAACTTCATATTCGGGCTCTAGCATATTTTTAATTGCATATGCTATTAAAAGCTCATCCTCTACTATTAATACACTTTTAGAACTTAATATTCCATTTCCCATTCTATTTTTTATATAAGATTATATCATAACACGCACCGTTTCTATTCATACTACCTTTCATTTGCTCGGTCATAGCCTCTAAAATGAATAAGCCTGTAGATTTTCTAAATTCATTATTAAAGAATTCTCCATTATCTGAATACTTCAATTTAAAAATATCATCTTCTAATTTTAAACGGAACTTAATTGCTAAAATATCGGATACACTTGAAGCATGCTTTATAGTATTTGTAAGCAACTCATTCAATATTATCCCAATAGGTAAGGCATTTTCTAATGAAATATCTACAGCTGATATATAATTATCAAATTTTATCTTCTTTCCAGATATACTAACTATGGATGATTGGATCGCAATCACATAATTTTCTACATTTATTCGGCTTCCTTTTAAATTATCTTCAGAATATGAATATAATTTATGTGCCATAGCCATGGTTTGAATTCTACTTTCTAATTTAGACCAATTCTCTTCATCATTTTCACCATTATGAGATTGTAATTGAATAAGACTCAAAATTAATGCTAAATTATTTTTTACTCTATGATTTAGCTCTATCAACATGAGTGATTTCTCATTTAAATTCTCTGCAATTTGTCTTTGGCTATTCACCACCTCTCTCTTCTTTTTTGTTAATTTGAAAAAGAGATAAAGTAAGATTAGAGAAAGAGAGATGATAATAATAATAGTTATTGAAAGTCTAGAACTATACCTTTTGCTTTTTTTAATATCACCTTTTAATTTATAATTTTTTAATTGTTTGGCTTTTAAGAATGCAGCATTATCTACTCTGTTTATAGTGATTATTTTCCTTTGTAGATTCAGACTATCCAAATAAATTCTATGCAATTTATAATATATCAATGCAGAATCCATCATGTGATTAGACTGAAATAAGGTATATCGCGTTTCGTATATGCTTGAGAGAGTCATATACATAGGGATGGCTTTAATTTCAGCTATGGCGGAATCACTGTATTTTATGGATTTTTGATAATCATCCATAAATATCCAAGATAGGTTATCGTACACACTAGCAACACCATGCTCATCACCAGTAATTTTCCACCAAATCAGTGATTTATTGAGATAATTAATTCGCTGTTCTTTAGTAATATTAGAATTAAAGCTAAGCAGTAACGTTGCTGTAGCCATTATATTTTTATTATTATGAGCCTTTGCAAAACTAAAGGCATGTTGTGCATTTTTTAGATATTCATTATAGAATTTGTTTTGTTTTGTCTTTATATATAGCATTCTATTATATGAGCTATTTCTTATATAATAACTACCTATAATTTCAGATGAAGCATTATTAAATATTAATGGATTATTGATAAGACTTTTGGATATTACTAAATTCTCTTTACTTTTCTCAAAATTTCCTAGCAACTCATAGACTAAAGCCCGTATTAAATAAATCTCTACCTCTTGTTCTGTAGACATGTCGTAATGAACTAATAATTCATTGGATAGACCGATAGCCTCATCATACATTTCCAACTGTTCTAACCCTCGTAATTCTAGCATCTTAAATTGAAAAAGAACACTTGAATCCTTGAGGGGCTTTTGTATTTGATAAGTGTTAATCAATCGGAATGCAGCAGTTGCATCGTAGCTAAGCAAAGAAGATTCTATTTCCTGTAAAACAGCCCCTACTTCTTGACCCCTAAGGCTGAAAAGTGGGTAGATCCAAAGGGATACAATAATATATTTTAACAAAAAATACTTCATAGTGAGGTATAATCAAATTTTACGATCCTTTTGCATATCTATAAAATCATTAATACGTGTTCATAATAATTACAAGAACTATTTATCAAACAACTAGTTACGAATTATAATAACAATATCTATTACATTACAGAAATTAACTTCATAAAATAACAAATACCACTTCATTCCTGAAATGGTATTTTCCTACAAGTAAGGACCTTTCTTAATTAAAGAAAGACCATTTTTCTCCGTTATAAACAGCTATGGAATTGGAATCCAAATCATAAACCATCATCCCTGGAGAGGGGCTTCCTATCGTAGTTTCTGGGTTAGTAACTTTTGGTAATATTAACGCCTTATTATTTGAGTCTAACACTAATATACCTGGTGCGAGACTAGTAATAGAATCGTCTGTTATAACTACACCTTTTCCAGTTCCATTTAAATTTACGGGAAGCCCTGTTAAAAAGCCATTAGCTGATTTACTCATAGAAACCACTATTTTGTCTTTATCTAAATATTCTACCTGACCTGAAACATTCAAATAAATTGTTCCTGAAACAGAGGTAGAAGCTATAGCATCCACTTTAGGCAGAATTAATCCTTTTTTATCAGGATATATGCTCTCTGCTGCAAAATCTAACAATCCATCTCCATTCACTGTACTTTTACCTACGGCTACTTGTGCATTTATCGCACCTACAAAACCTATCATTATTAATGTATATAAAAACTTCTTCATTATTTATATTTTATTGGTTGTTTATTGGTAAGTTATAACATCATCACAAGAAGGTCTTGCGCATTTCCATTTATCGCCGTCATATAGCTTTAAACAATTATCATCATTATCCCAAACGACCATCCCCTCCACAGCACCTTCTGCTAATGTATTTCCAATGACGGTTTCTGGGTTATCTATGCGCGTAGGTACAAGGCCCAGTGTTCTAGATTCTAGAGCAATAAATCCATTTGAATAATCCGAAACAACTCTTTCATCATTCCCAGTCCTTGCTGAACTGATGCCAATAAGTGTCTCTCCTACTTGATTTGCTGTAGATGATTTTTCACACGAACATCCGTTGATATTTATATTTTGAGATGCACCTATATTTTGATTACCAGAGATATCATCTGAAGTATTATTTACTTTTAATGGTAATCCATAAGAGTTGACTGGTATACCCAGATTATCTTGCACAGGATAATTAGCGGTTCCATTATAACTTGGCGCTGCGGCAATATCATTACCTCCAGGTACACTTGATGTCACAATGTCATTTCTAGTATAAGGACCATTTCCTTCTATAGCATCAGGACAACCGTCTCCGTCTGTATCTAAATCTTCTTCGTTCGGAATACCATCTAAATCTGTATCCTCAAATACACATAATTGAACATCATCCTTGCTAAAAGATAAATATCTTCCCAAATTTGTAGATGTGTATGGAGAAGTGGTAGTCGTGGTATACCCGAATACAATTTTCAATGTACTTAACTGATCAAACTTGTAACCTGCAGTCCACTCTGGTGTTGGATTTGGCTCAGGCACGTTACCTGGATTAGTCCATGAACCATTATCTTTTTTCAATCTGTAAAGTGCATAATCATTATTTACACTCGTCACCTCTACGGGCAATGAGCTGCCATATTCAAATCCCCCTGCCTCGATCTCTGAAAGATTAGCGGTAGAAATAGTATTGGATGAAGTCAACTGATTATCCTTTAAAACCCCAATTATTTCTGTGAAGTTATCACCATTGTTACTATCAATATCAGAGAAACGTATTGTCGCGTCAGACAAACCTCTTGGTATATTACCTTTATCAGGATCTAGTAAAGTCATACTCAATTTTACATATGGATTACTAGTAGCAGAACCACCATAAAAGACAACTAAAACATCATTATTATTCACCGATTGATTTCCAAAGTCTACAGTCTGCGTAAATACGACAGAACTAGGTTGATAAATTTCATCTACCACAACTTGTAAATCATATTGTTTCCCTCCGATATCGTTACCATTTGCATCAACTTCTCTGAGGAAACCTTTTAATAGCATTACCCCGCCTACCGCTGCATTCCTTATATCACCTGCACCTGTATAGCTCCGTTGTCCTTGAAAGAAGAGTGCATAAGTACGACAATCTAAACCTTCATCTATATCTAAGATACCATCATTATCATCATCTACATCACATTCATCACCACGACCGTCTCCATCAGTATCAGGACCACTTAAATCTGAACACCAATATTGACATTCATTGGATTGTTCAAATGGGTTTTCTGAAGTTCCTAAACCATTACCAGAGCCAACAATAAGAGGTATACCCGTGTTGGAATCTATGGCTGTTTTGATCATTCCGTTTAGAAAATTATCGCTCGCCGTTGCATTTAAATGTAATTGACTCAAGAGAACTTGTGTACCATCACCCTCTAAAGAATCTGGACAGCCATCATTATCACTATCTAAATCAAACTTATCAGGAATATTATCTAAATCTTCATCAGTGAAAGAACAATTAACACCTGATTGATGTAGTATCGCATCAATATATAGCGTTGTCGTATATGTATCATCTCTACTTAATGCTAAATAACGTGTATCTTGAGTAAGTGTATATGTTTGATCAGGTACAGTATTGTATTGATTATTTGTGACGTCTATAGAACCTATAACCCCGAGGCCTGTATAATCACCGTTAGGAGCGGGTTGTATATATAAGGTCTTAACAGCAGTCCCTTCTTTTACTGCCTCAAAATATAGAATCGTCCCCTGGAGTAGGACTTCTCCAAAGTCCACTATCATTTTTGAGTTTGTTGAAGCAGAACTTGTGAATCGAGCACCCCTATTATCAGGTGCACTTTGAACTCTCTCTGGGAAATTTACATTTTCCACGGAACTTGCCACAAATCCTGTTACGTAAGCCTCACAAAATGATTCAACTTCATCACTTATGCCGTCATTATCATCATCGGCATCATTTTCATTCAAAACACCATCACCATCAAAGTCCTCCGTTGGACCTGAATTAGCAGGGTATTGAGCATAAGATAATGTTGTAAATAACATTATAAATAATATATAGAAATTTCTCATCATTGGTTTTTTTATTACATTGTTTCACAATTATAACCCTATAAATTAACGCTGGAAATAAAATGTTCTGAAAGCCCTATTATTTGTTCTAAAAGATGTTTTGATGCTAAGAATGAGTGTATTTAGAAAATCATTGAACTGAATAGGAATATTATTTTATATAGGAATACCATATATTATATGCAGTTAATCGTTTAAATA
>JBPCUN010000011.1:0-11164 GCA_051011115.1 Weeksellaceae bacterium | reverse complement strand
AGGTACATTCATTGTGTTTAGTAAAATATATAAAGAAATAAATCTTATTTAGTCCTACCAGTTGCTTGATAATATAATGGTAAAACTTCTGGTATTTTAGCTTCTAACTGTGCAATTCTACGTCCTGGGTTTGGGTGAGTAGATAAGAATTCTGGTGGTCTAGAAGAACCTGCTGTTGCTTGTTCCATTCTTTTCCAAAATTTTGGTGCTTCTCTAGGATCATACCCCGCCATAGCCATTAACTTAAGCCCAATCGCATCTGCTTCTAATTCCGCTTTACGAGAATAGGCTAAAATTCCTACTTGTGCACCAACAGGGTATAATGAGTTGAATACGTTTTTATATTTACTATCATTTAACGCAACATTCCCGGCCAACTGTAATCCTTGTGCAACCATTGCCTGAGACATACGCTGTGCACTATGTTCTGCCAACGCATGGGTAATTTCATGACCCATCACCACAGCTACTCCATCATCATTTGCAGTAATCGGCATAATCCCCGTATAGAAAGCAACTTTCCCCCCAGGCATACACCAAGCATTTACCGCCTTATCCTCTATTAAATTAAACTCCCATGCATAACCATTCAAAAATTCAGATTGGTTTTGATTCGCCAAATATCTTTCAACAGCACCTTGTATATTTTTACCCACAGTTTTCACTTGTTTTGCTTGAGCAGAAGAACTGTGTACCACACCTTCTTTAGCCAATACTTCATTATATTGTTGAAAAGCCATAGGGAATAATTGGGCATTACTTACCAAGATAAGAGGTTTCTTACCGGTGATTGGATTGGTACTACACGCAGCAACGAGTAATATAATTAGAAATAAAGAAAACTTTTTCATGATTCAAATTTGATAGGTCAAAATCAATTATTATTCCAAACCGAAAAATTTAATTCATAAAAATCTAAGCTCAATTATAAAATAGCTTCGTATATTTGCATTTCATATAATTAGGAGGATAGATTTGGCGGGTTGCAACCTCTTTAAAAAATGCTAATTATTACTTTTTAACATTTTTAATTGCTTCCCCAGATATTTCTTACTTTTTAATTATTCATTCTAATAAAAAATAATTAAAATATGTCATATTTTTTCACCTCTGAATCTGTATCAGAAGGACATCCAGATAAAATAGCAGATCAGATATCAGATGCTATTTTAGATCATTTTTTAGCATTTGATCCAGAAAGTAAAGTAGCTTGTGAGACCATGGTAACCACAGGACAAGTGATTTTAGCAGGAGAAGTAAATTCTACAGCCTATGTAGACTTACATCAGGTAACTAGAAATACCATTCAAGCCATTGGGTATACAGATAGCGATATGAAGTTTTCATATGATTCCTGTGGAATTCTATCAGCCATTCATGAGCAATCTCCAGACATCAGACTAGGCGTAGTAAAAGCATCCAAAGAAGAGCAAGGAGCAGGAGATCAGGGAATGATGTTCGGATATGCTTGTAATGAAACTGAGAATTATATGCCATTGGCCTTAGAATTATCTCATATGATTTTAAAGGAACTGGCAGAAGTGCGTAAGGCAGGAAACGAAATGACTTATTTGCGTCCAGATGCTAAAGCACAGGTCACTATGGAATATGATGAGAATCATCAACCTATTAAAGTTCATACAATTGTAGTATCTACACAACATGATCAATTTGGTGGAGACGAGGCAATGTTAGAAACCATCGATAGAGATATTAGAAAATTAATTATCCCCAATATCCTGCAGAAATTACCGCAAGATACCAGAGATTTATTTCAAGATGATATTAAGTATTGTATCAATCCCACGGGTAAATTTGTGATTGGTGGGCCTCATGGAGATGCAGGTCTTACGGGGAGAAAGATAATTGTAGATACCTATGGAGGCAAAGGGGCACACGGAGGTGGAGCTTTTAGTGGAAAGGACCCATCTAAAGTAGATAGATCGGCAGCTTATGCTATGCGTCATTTATCCAAAAATATGGTAGCCGCAGGTATTTGTGATGAAGTTGTAGTTCAAATCTCTTATGCCATTGGAATTGCAGAACCAATGAGCCTTATGGTCAATACTTATGGTACAAGCAAAATAAACTTGTCTGATGCACAAATTGCAGAGAAAATCTTAGAGAATTTTGATTACAGACCTTTTGCTATAGAAAGAGATTTCAAATTAAGAGAACCCATTTATACAGAAACGGCGGCGTACGGTCATATGGGTAGAACTCCAAGGACGGTTACGAAAACTTTTGAAGGAAATGGGAACGAAATCATCACCAAAGAAGTAGAACTATTTACTTGGGAAAAACTAGACTTGGTTGATAGATTAAAATCAGTTTTCAAACTTCCATAATATTTTGAATTTTTGGGGCGGCTTCAAAAGGCTGTCTCAAGTAGTACGCAGGAACCTGCTTACAAAAATGAGGCACAAAAGGAGTTAGCTAAAAAGCCCACTCTTTTGTGCCTATTTTGTTGACACATCTTCCTTTACGCGCTACTAAGTTCCATCCTGGCCGCGTATAAAATATAGCATTGCCAAGCAATCGAATAAATAGATTTGCCAATAAAATAAATAGTATTTCTATGAGGGTTATTTAATGCTCTGCCTTTAAGATATTTAGCATACGAGACTCATATAGAAATTATTATAGTAGAATGTTATTCTATGGTTGTGTGATGCTGAGAGTTGGTCACAATTTCCATTTTTATTGTTTTGCCTTCACTCACATTCACAATGAAGTTCATAGGTATTTGAGAAGTATTTTTAATGAGATAATTCTCTTCGATATCATATACAGAAGTACCTGTACCAGAGCCAGACGCCTCTATGCTTAAATCTTCTTCTTGCATTTGAAAAGATATATTATATTCATTTTTAAAATAGGCCATATTATCTTTTATAGAGGTAAGCAATAATTTCATATGGTTATATATTACAATTGGGCTCATCCCTTCTATTGGTATAGTCAAAGGAATTTGATTATCGAAAGAATCCCCAACGCGCAATGGTCTTTCTGGAAATTCTATACCTTGTTGAATTTGTTCTAAGGTATTGATTAAAAGGTCTTTCATTTGTTGAGTGATGTAATCTCCAGTAATTTGCTCTATTTTTAATTTAAAATTTTTATCGTACTTGCCCATAATTTTCATACCAGCATAAGGGTTGTTCTTGGTGGAATCCTCATCCCCATTAATGGTTTTTTTGGTTAGCATTTTATCATAGACTAATGTGGTGGGAATTTCCCCATTTTCATCTAATGCCTGTGTTTTCTCAATAACGGTCATTTGGCTATCGCTCTCTATAATGATAGGAGATTGCATCGTTGAATCATTTATGGCTTCTTTATCGCTTACAAAAGTAATTTCATTTCGTCCAACGGTATATAATTGTTTCGTATATGTTTTATTAGGTTTAATTTTAACTTTAAAAATAAATTGCTCTTGAGCCAGTGTAGAAACACAAATCAAAACCAAGAAAACGAAGGATAAAATATTTTTCATAGGGAGAAGGGGATGAGCATGGGTTAGTGGTATTTATTCAGTTAAATATACTTATTTTTAATAGAGTACACTGTATCTATGGTTGATCTTTCTTCGCTTTAGTTTTTACTTTTGGGATTTTTGAATTTTAAATTTGAGGATTGTGGGTCACCAATATTATAGATTTGTTATTTAGATAAAAGTATAAATAACATTCTAATTACTTTATTATTGATCCTATCATTAAAAGGTATACCATGAAATTTTAATGTATCTTAGATGCATACTTGCTAGACTAATTTACTAAAGGACTAGAATGTATGATCCAAGTCAGCTTTAAGTAAAATAGGAAAGGTCATATTTGTAGTCTATCAATTTTTATAAGATTAAAAGATGAAATTACCTAAATCAATACATAACTTTCATATTCCAGTAATGGGATTAGCATACACCATTGATAGTCCTATTCGCGTGGCACATTATGGTATTTCATCTGTAATATCTATTATCGATGATGAGCTTATTGACAAAATGAATGCGTTTTACAGCAAAAAATTTAATCTACCCTATCAAGAAATATCAAAAAAAGCTCAGGATTATCGTGCCGAACGAATCACTTCCTATTTAAATTTAGTAGATACTATTGTTAAAGAAAAATCCACCAAATTAAGACTAGAATTGACAGAAAGCAAATTGGCTTTAGAAAAATTCATAGCTACCTTGCCCAATAAATCCAGTATTAAGGAAGGGCTTTCTAATTTATTGAATGAAGGTGCATTGAAAGAAAACATTTTAAACTACTTAGAAAAGTATTTAAAAGCTGGCGATATTGATGTAAATATCATGACCAAAGTGGATAAAGATAATTTTGTTAAAGGGGAACAATTACCCATCGAATTTAACGATGCGCATGCATCACTTCGTGGTTTTGCCAACAGTAATTTAAGCTCCTCAGTTGTGTTATCGGCAGGAATGAATCCAAGATTATACAGTTACTTTGGGAAATTCAATGATTTTTTTCCAGATCGTCTAGGTCAGTTAAAAAAGAAGATTATTCTTAAAGTCAGTGATTTTCGTTCGGCTACCATTCAAGGGAAATTTTTAGCTAAAAAAGGGCTTTGGGTTTCGGAATATCGTATCGAATCTGGTTTAAATTGCGGTGGACACGCCTTTGCAACCGATGGACTTCTATTAGGGCCTATTTTAGAAGAGTTTAAAAACAAAAAAGCAACCTTAATACAAGATACACATGATGTTCTTGTAAAAGCATTAGGTTTAAAAGAATTTATTATTCCAGAGAAACCTTTGGATTTAAAGATTACGGTTCAGGGTGGTGTTGGAATAGCAGATGAACACCAATTTTTACTAGAAAACTATCAGGTTGACTCTGTAGGTTGGGGGACTCCTTTTTTATTGGTGCCAGAAGCCACATCTGTAGATAAACAAACCAGGACTTTATTAGCAAATTCTAAAGAGGAGGATTTGTATTTAAGTGACATTTCACCTTTAGGCGTTCCTTTTAACACGATAAAAGGAACTACAAATGAGTACCACAAACAAAAACGTATTGATAACAATAAAGCAGGAAGTTCTTGTCCAAAAAAATATTTGGCATTGAGCAAGGAATTTGGTAAAGAAGGTATTTGTACGGCTTCAAAAAAATATCAAGATGTGAAACTGCAAGCGTTAGAAGTTAAAAAAAATAATCTATCTCTAGAGGTGTATGAAAACGCTAAAACTAAAATATACGAAAAATCTTGTCTCTGTGTAGGTTTGTCCAATGCTTCTTATTTAGAAAATGATATTAAAATAAAAGGTCAGGAGCAGGGTGTAGCCATTTGCCCAGGACCAAATATGGCTTATTTTGATAAGGAAGTGTCACTTTCTAAAATGATGCAACATATTTATGGAAATGACTCTGTACTTTCACATATGAATCGTCCAAACATGTTTGTCAAAGAATTAAAAATGTATGTGGATTATTTAAAAAATGAAATAGATATTATTTCTGAAGAAGTTACGACTAAACAAATTAAGAAATGGGAAACTTTCAAAAGCAATCTTTTTAATGGAATTGACTATTATCAAGATTTGTTTCTAGCGCCAATATATTCTGAAAGCATTAACATTCAAAGGGAACTTCAGTTTTATAAGAGAGAACTTACAGCGGTTATTATTCCAGAATTGGAATAGGTATAATCAAGTGTTTGTTAGAATTTATTGCTTAACGGTTGGTGATGATAACCCAACGGCTTGTGTATAGTTTGTTGCGTGATTCAGTAACTAATTTAGCAAATAAAGACCGAATAGATCCAATAGGGTTTTTGTAAGCGGGAAGAGCAGGCAATGAATTATACACGGTGTTGTAGTGCGTTGTTATTCGCTACCTTTAAATTTTTCCTTTAATTTTCTCTCGACTTTTGCTATTAATAAAATTACCATTAAAATCAAAAAACTCAAGCCAAGTGCAGTAGAAATTTTTTCGTTCGGTTGAAATATAAAACCTAATAATCCAGATATTGAGAGAAAACCTCCGTATTTTATCATTTGTTTAGATGAATATATTTGTGCAAAATCCCATCTTTTCTGACTTTTCATTGAATTTGATGTTCTATAACCATAAATGCTATTAATTTTTTTCGGTGGGAATTTATACATAATAATTCCTACAATAATAAAAATCAGTCCGCTACTAAATGGAATTAGAAATAAAGGATTTTCTATAATCATTTGCTATGGTTTGATTTATTTTACAATGCTCTTTCCATGCGTCACAACTTGTGGGTATAAACGCAGTTACGGTAGAAAGATACAAAAGTCTGCGTAAAATCACAGAGTTAATCAATACGACTTCAATTTTCGGTCAGAATATTTAAGTCCGTAATTGCGGTTATACCTTGTGCCTGTTGCACAACTATTTTATAGCTTTAATCAAAAGTAAAGAAATAGAATTAAATTCATTGCATAAATTACTGGAGACCAGTAAATTTAAGTATGCAAGAAAATAAAGACTTTACACCAAAGTTATTTTATAATGTAAGTTTAGAAGCCTTAGTACCAATGGATAATTTTTATCGCAGATTAAATCAGGCCCTGGACTTACATTTTTTGTATAAGACCGCTAAAAAAACACGGCAAAAAACAAAAAGATAAACAAACACTGCCCTTATATTAACTCAGCTAATAGACGTAGAATCAAACATTTCCAGCCACTCAAATAACTCCAAAACTTCCTCAATTTAAGAAAAACGCAAAAAACAAAACCGCTTAGAAAGGTTTACAATAAGCCAGTTTTATGGAACAGATGGAATTTATTTATGAAAAAGGGAGTTGTGCATCAGCTACCATTGTTAGCAAAAGTTTATTTTAAACTATTTATATATTCAATTCCAATTTGTTTTAATTCCTTACCATAAATGTTTTTAAATTCTGGTTCAGAATCTTTAACCGCAGATTTCCATATATCTCCAAACTTTTTAGTTCCGTATTTTTCAATAAGATACTTAACAAATGAACCAGCAACATAACTTACATTTTGATTATGACCTCCGTTATTTCTCAATCCATTTCCATTTTTAGTCAAGTCAGTGATTTTAAACTCTGGATTAGAATTGATATATTCCAAAGCATATTCATCTAATTTACCGTCATAAAATTTGACATTATCTATGTAGTAGTTGAATCCTTCGTCGATAAGAAGTGCATATTCAGAATCATTTGGTATAAATCCCCAAACTGCCTGAGTAATAACGTGTCCAACCTCTTGTCCGCCTTTTGCGTTTTTTGGTAAATAATATACATTTGGTGCAATTGCGTGAGCATCACTACCAACTTGGGTAAGAGTTAATTTTTGATTTTTATTCTTAAAAAGAAAGAAGATTATTTTAGGATATTCGTGTTTTTTAATCCCCATTAGCTTAACAATTTGTGAAAAATTTTCTTCCTGAATTTCAGAGACTTCTTTAGCCAATTTTGAATCGATTGATTTGTCAAAGTAAAATTTAAAATTATCAGAAGTTTTTAAATTCCAAGTATTGTTTTGTACAAGAAATTCTTCAGAATTCATTTCCATAAGAGTTCCTGTTTTTAGAACTCTTTCTTCTGTTTCAGTCTTATATAGTTTATTACTGCAACTTGATAATAAGACTAAAGCTAATATGTATGTAATGCTCTTCATTTAAATTTTTGCTAACGTTTAGGTATTTGTTTAGTCGGGATAAAAATACAAAAATTATATGCTTGCTAAAAAGTTAACAAACAGCGAAAATCTTCAACTGAAAACTTCATACCCGCTTGTATAAATACCTTGTTAACGGCTGGTGATTTTATAGATATATTTTTGAATTAAATAAATAATTAAAGCCAAAGCAATTCCAATATGTGGAAGGAATGTTGACCAAGAATCTGTAAAAAAGATTACTCCAAGAAAATATTCCGAAATGATAGTCAGACCTATTATAATTATTGAAAATGTCCAGTTTATAAAACTTTTTTTCCTTACTAAAATGATGATTGTTTTTGTAACCAAGAAAACAGTAATAATTGTCGGAAATAAAAACCAATAATAAAATTCAGGTTTTTTTAATAAATTTTCAATTATCATTATTTGTCTTCTTTTAACGTTGCATTTAACTTGCCGCTAACGGCACGGGCTATGCGCAGTTCAATTTTTTTGGTATCTGAAAGATAGTAAAAAGAATTGGATTGTGTATAGGTAATGTTGTGTGCTTGTAGCGAAGCGGAGTGGATTCATCATGGGTGTAGCCCGGGCCGATGGGATGGAATGTGTGTAGCGGAGCGGAGCTATTTCAGACCATCGGTCTCGGCTATGAGTAGTACGGGATTAAAAATAACTAATCTTTCGGATTAAGCACTTAGCCAAAACTTTTTATTTTGTTTTATCTTTTTTATTGTAAAGCCAAATCAAAAGATTTGGCGGACTTTGTTAAAAGCTCTAGATTTTGTGTTAAGGATTAACCCCGTATTAACTATAGCCATTGTTGTAGCCATTTTTTTATTATCCATTTAGTTGCTTTTTTAAGTCAAATGTCAAGCTATAATTTTCCTCAATTGGGACTAGTTTTTTATTGACTTTTTCTATATCCTTACCTTCTTTAGTCCACAAAAATGGTACGAAAGAAAATACTTGATTTCCATTCCCTTGTTGAATATCTCTTTCCCAGTTCTCCCATCTAAATGGCTCGTAAAATTTATCTAAGTCTCCGGTTAATGTCCAATACAAAAAGTCCGAATATCCAATGTCTAAACACTCCCATTCGAGTGTGTCTTGAGGTAAATAATATATTTTTCCGATTTCTGTTCCAATTCCACCTGCATTGATTGCAAAATAACCTCCAATAATGTCGTCAGCTATTAATAAATGAGAAGGTTGTTCTCCATAATTTTCAAAAGTTTTACCTTTATTCCACTCGCTCAATCCTCTGTCAAGTTTTTCACTTCCTGAACCTAAAATTCTGAGCCAGCCTTTACTAATCAAAATTCCGCCTGTTTCAAAAATGACAGCTCCCATTGGTGAACGTGTAGTGACTTGAGTATTTATCAATTCTCTTTCAGCACGTTTATTGTTTTTCGGTAATATTTCATATTCATTAGTCGCTTCTCCTAACCACTCATCTACTAAATCCCAGCCAGGTTCATTTAAATTGATTAGTTCGGTTAATTTTTTCATTTTGTTTTAATTCTCGATTTTGTCAGATTGGCTACAACGTTTTGGGTATTGTCGAAGGTGGGGAAATCGAAGCGAAAAGTTTCGATTTTGCACCGAGGCTAGCCAAAACGAAATTATATGAGATAAATTTACTAAAAAACGAATATAATTCGTTTTTGGCGGGTAGGGAAGAACAAACTTTAAATTTAGCACTTCAACCCCGCTTTTGGCAATACCTTGTTAGCTGACGTACTGTTATGTTTGTGTTATTTATTATTTCAGATTAAGTTCCAAAATTTCTCCTGGTAACCCGTCAAAATCCTTAAACTCCTTTGATTCGAAACCGTTATTTATCAAAATTTTTCTAGATGGTAGGTTTTTAGGATCGATTATAGCAAAAAGTCGTTCTATTTGATTTTCTTTTTAATATCAGAGTGAATTTCATTTTCACAAACAAGCTCAAGTCCAATTAACAGGACACTTGGTTTTGAGTAAAGTCCATTTGCGCACATTGTATTAAATATCTTTCCACAAATTTTCTTAGCATTCAGGCTAATCCTGAAATTAATTACTTGTTTTTATTTTTTTGTTTTTCAGAAAAATATGTCCAAATAAAAATTCCGAGTGGAATCGCAATAATGGCTGTCCAATCGATGTCATTGAACGAATAAGATTCTTTGTAAAGGAATGGAATACATTCATAAACAAATATTAATGCAACAGTTAAAAGAAATTGTAGTGGTTTATTCATGATATAATTATTTTTGAGCTATTTGTTGTAACGTGATTGGGTATGGTTAGTTGCGTGATTTAGGCACTAAGTTAGCAAATAAATCACAGATAGAATATTTCGCAGGAATGTCCGTAAGTAGGTAGTAACCAGTCAATTAATTATACACGATGTTAGCGGTAGTTTTATTTATGGCACAGGGATTTTTTCCATTGGATAAATTGGGGTTCCGTCCTCATTAAATAGATTTTCTCCACAAAAATAACATTGACCTTCACTTGGTGGTTCTTCATTTATTGGAATTTCCCAATTCCCACCAGGTTTTCCACATTTACCACAGTCAATAGCATAGAGTACTTTTTTATTCCTCGTATCGCCAAACTTTCGAAAAAAACAATCTTCAATAGTTATTTTCTTTAATTTAGTAAGAGAACTCTTTTTTACAACTGTAATAAGATAATTGTCAGAATGTGTATAAAAATCAGCAATAACAAAATTATGCTTTGCAACTGCTTTTTGATATTCTTTCATTTGTTTAACAACAAATTCTCCTATTTCTAAATTAGAAATCTCTACCTTATTAATTTTACTATCGTCAAATTTAAAATCTATATTAAATTTTTTTAATCGTTGATTTATAAATTTAAGTACATCTCCTTTTGTAACTTCACCCTTCCAGTCAACTATAAACAACAATTCCTTTGCAATCAAAAAATCAAGAAAGAGTCCCAAATCTTCTGCTGTATTGCCTTCCAATAAAAATGTCTTTTTTTCTTCTTTTGTAGTTAATCCTTTTAATATTGCCTTAAATTCTTCTTTCACAAAATCAATTCATTTTTAATTACCGCTAACGTGTTTGTATATGATTAGTTGCGTGGTTTAGGCACTAAAGTTAGCAAATAAATCACAGATAGAAAGTCCGCGAGGACTTTGGTAAATAAGCTATAACCAGCAATTAATTATATACAGCTTAAGTTAGCATTTCATTAATTAGGATTAAATTTAAAGTATAATAGAAAGAACAAAAGAGCGGAGTAAGGTTACTATATACAGTGAAGCTTTAGACTTCACGGGCATTGATAATCCCCGCTCTTTTACTACCCCAAATACGTTCAGTTCTATGAGACTACGACCTCGTTTTTAAGTTGTTGTAATTCAGGTAGCTTGTTCTTTCAAAAAACAAATTTCTATGCGTAAATATAATGAAATTATTGGAGTGGACATTAGCAAAGATGTTTTTGATACCTACAGTACCGAGCAGGGGCCTAATCAGTACAGTAATGATCAAAAA
>JBPCUN010000010.1:0-17598 GCA_051011115.1 Weeksellaceae bacterium | reverse complement strand
GCAATGGTTTTGAGTCCAAGATTTTCACCAATGGCCTGTGTCCCTGCATTTCCAACAGAGAAAAATAATTCTGCATTTGGGTTGTCTTGTTTTATCTTCCAACCGATGGCATGTTCTCTTCCACCGCTACCAACTATCAATATTTTCATCTGTGTAGTGCTTAAGTTATAGTTTATTATTTCTTGTTATTTAATTCATATAATAGGCATAATCCACGCATGGTATGCAGTTTATCATCCGAGTCAATCTTGGTTGTCAAAGGTTGAAAAATATGTCCAAGACCACCCGTAGATATTACAGTAGCGTCTGTATTCAGTTCCTTTTTGGCTCTGTCTATAAAACCTTCTACCATTCCTAAATAGCCATATACCATTCCACTTTGCATACAAGTTACCGTATCTTGTCCTAATACGCTCTCTGGTTCTTTCAATTCAATATCTGGTAATTGTGCGGTATTCCCAACCAAAGCTTTTAAAGAAGTAATCACACCTGGTGCAATAATAACGCCTAAAACTTCGCCCGTTTCTGAAATTCCTGTAACGGTAAGTGCTGTTCCGAAATCTATGATTAATTTACTTCCTTTATATAATTCATGTGCGGCCACTGCATTGGCGTATAAATCTGTACCCATTTGATTGGAGTGATGCACTACATGAGAAGGGGTATTTCTATCCACAATCATAATTTCTGCTGGGTGAAAACGCTGCAAGGCTTTAGCTATTATCCCTGTCTGGTGTGGAACGACAGATCCAATTACAATGCCTGTAATAGCCTTCATTTTATTTTCATACTGTTCATACATGCTTTTAAATATGAAATAAAATTCATCTGTAGTTTTAAAAGGCTTGGTATTAATCGTCCACGAAGTTAAATCCAAGTGGTTTTCTCCAATAGCAAAACGTATATTAGAGTTTCCTATATTAATGGCTAATATCATTTGCTTGTTTTTGGATAAACATTATTACTTATATCAATATCCGCTAAACGTTTTGTATAATCAATCTGTACACTTCTCACTTCTTTCTTTGCTTCAAATTGATAGGTTGGGAAAGTCCACCCCCATGCTTTTAAGGAAGTCATAGGAATATTTGAATAAAACTTATCTTCTTTTCTCTTCTCTCCTCTCATAGCATTGATAGGAATATAAAATAACTCCTTGCTTCCATCTTGGTAAGTAACCAAAATGTCTAAAGGCATGGCAAAATTAGAATAATTTTTAAGCAAAATTGTTTTTCCTTCTACGCTTTCTATACCATAGTCTATAACTCTTGTAGTATTAATGAATAGGTTATTGTACCATTTTAGATTAATTCCCGATACATCTTGTGCTATTTTTTGGAAATCGCTTGGTTTTGGGTGTTTTAAATGCCATTGATCATAAAATTTGAGTAATGTCTCTGATAAAGCATCTTCTCCTATGATATACCCTAACTGCGCTACATAGACTTGCCCTTTATAGTAAGCAGCTAGACTGTATGCTCTATTGATGTTGTAATAATCTGCAAGTATACTCATAGGTTCCTCTTGTCCAGAAGTGGCAAGTAGGTAATAACCTTTATACGCATCTTCATACGGATTGATTTGATTCTTTTTCGCTCCTAAAATCTTATGAGAAGCATAGGCCTCCGCATAGCTGGTAAATCCTTCATCCATCCACTCATGGCGGGTTTCATCAATACCATACATATGTTGAAACCAAGAGTGCGCAGCTTCATGATAGATAACCCCTACCAAACTTTCTAAGTTTCTCGTGCCTGTTACAAGTGTTGCTGCACCATATTCCATACCTCCGTCTCCACCTTGCAAAATGGTGTACGTGTCCCAAGGATATTTACCAAAACGCTTATTCGTTACTTGGAAGAATTGGGCTACCAGCGGTTGTGCTTGTTTCCAATTATCTTGGTAATTTTTTTCTAAATCCTTGCTATATAAATAGTATAGCGTTGGACCATTTTCTACGGCTTGTTTTTCTACGGTATAACTTTCATCTGCCGCCCAGGCAAAATCATGAATATTCTCTGCTTTGAAATTCCAAGTCAGTGTTTTTGTTCTACGCTTTACTTTGGTGTTAGAATATTCTGGCATTTGATTTTCATTTTGAAGTTGCCCTGATGCCCCTACGATATACTTAGCAGGCATAGTGATTTCCACATCAAAATTGGCAAAAGGCGCATAAAATTCTCTGGCAATATATTCATCTAAATGCCAGCCTTCTGTATCATAAGCGGCCACCTTCGGATACCATTGGGTCATAGAATAGGCAATGTTCTCATTGCTATCACGTCCACCTCTACGGATGATTTTAGGAATTTGTGCTTTCCAATCTAATTGTAATGTTACCGATTGATTCGGTTGAACTGGCTCGTTCAACAAAACCTTTAAAATCGTTCCTTGGGTAGAGAATGGAAGGTTTTGCCCGTTTTGTTGTATGAGATTAATTTTTTGGAAACCAATTTCTGAAGGTTTTAATGTTGCAATTTTGCTTTTGATTACCGGATTTTCTTTTGTACCTGCATTATAGGTCATACGCCTATCTGGATCTGGGATATGCTTTAGGCGTTCATCCATCAAACTGCCTGGTTGAAAGGCATTATAGTATAAATGGAAATAAATCTCTGACAGCGCATCCTGCGAATTATTATAATATACCACATCCATCTTACCATCATATTGATGATTTTGGGTATCCATCGCTACCTGAATCTTATAATCTACTTTTTGCTGCCAATAATCTTGTGCATTCCCGACACAAAAAGTAAAGACCGCTAAAAACAATACTAATTTCTTCATTTCGCTAAAATACAAATATTTTAAATGCGCCTCATTTTAATTCAAAAGTGGTATTTTTTTAACTGAACATAAAAGTTTTAAACATTTTTATGTATTTCCTCTCGTCACCCTGAGTGATTTTGCCCTTGCAAAATTGTATCGAAGGGTCGACGAGGAAAGAGAGAACTTCAATCGTTCCGTCTATGCTTCGATACATTTTATAGTTTTTTATTCAAAAAACCATAAAACACTCTGCATGACGGAACTTTAAATAAAAAAAGCAGAAACTATTTTCATAGCCTCCGCTTTAGAATGTTGATTTTTATTGAATTAAACCATATCTATTCAGTTACATGAATGTCATCGGTCAATTCTACTAATTGAATAAAATCTCTTCTGTATTCATCATTGTTAATTGTTGGCTTTGCCCAATTTATCACTTTTTGATAATCAGTGTTTCCTTTAAATTCCGAATCTCTTAGCAACATGCCATAAGAAGCCACAGCACTTGCAAACTGCATATCTTTTGAGGCTTGTTTAAAGTTTACCACATCTTCCGCATGGACTGTTTTGGTCATTAATTTACTGGTAGATGATTGGATAGGCTTGTACCTAAATTTCACTGTGACTAAATCTTCTTGATTAGAAACCACTTGCGTTTTTTGATATTTTAAATCATCTACTTTTGTAGTTGAATTCACACCTCCTTTTGGTACGATTTCATACAGCGCCGTAACATTGTGTCCTGCACCTAGTTCCCCTGCATCTTTGGTATCATCATTAAAGTCTTCTTTATTTAATAATCTATTTTCATAACCAATCAGTCGGTAAGATTCCACGGTATTTGGGTTAAATTCAATCTGAATTTTTACATCTTTCGCAATCGTAAATAAATTGGCAGTTAATTCCTTTTTAAACACTTTTTGAGACTCCTTCCAGTTATCGATATAGAAGTAATTTCCGTTCCCAGCGTTGCTAATTTGTTCCATTCTACCGTCTTTGTAGTTCCCCATACCGAACCCACAAATCGTTAAATAAATGTCTTTTTTACTCTTTTCTACAATCATATCTACCAATTCTCCCGTAGAAGAAGTTCCAAGATTAAAGTCCCCGTCCGTTGCCAAAATCACACGGTTATTCCCCTCTACAATTAAATTTTCTTCTGCCAATTGGTAAGCCGTAATAATTCCTTCTGCTCCTGCGGTTCCGCCCCCTGCCTCTAATTGGTCTAAGGCTTCATTGATTTCATCTTTCTCTAATACAGAAGTAGAAGGCAAGACTACAGAGGAATTTCCTGCATAAGTGACAATCGCTACCCTGCTATTGCTTGGCAATTCATTCACCATTAATTGAAAAGACTTCACAAGCAAAGGCAATTTATTTTTATCTGACATAGACCCAGAAACATCAATCAAAAACACCAAATTACTAGGCACTACATCATCATAATTAATCTTCTTCCCTTGCAATCCGATTTTTAATAATAAATGATCCTCTGTCCATGGCGAAGTTGCCAATTCTGTTTGGATAGAAAATGGATGCTCTCCCGTTGGTTCTTCATAATTATAAGGGAAATAATTAATCAACTCTTCTACACGTACAGCATTTTTGGGTGGCAATTGACCCATTTCTATAAATCTGCGCACATTGGTATAAGAGGCTTTATCTACATCAATAGAAAAAGTAGAAAGCGGGTTTTCTTTTGCGTTTTTGAATTCATTTTCCACAATCCTATCATATTCTTCTGTATTAAAATCTGGCGGATTCGGTTCTTCTGATAATTCTACCTCTACCATGTCTATTTCTGTGTCCGATGCATATTCGGCTGTAGAAACATTCTCTATTACCAAATCTTCTTGATAATGGTTTTTACCTTGTTGCCCACAACTCGTCCATAATAAGACCGAAAGTAAGAGCAAAATTCCTGTGATTGCTTGTTTACTTGTTTTCATAATTTTTAGTTTTGTTAGAACGAAAGTAGTGCAACGTGGTTTCAATCTTTTGTAATACCTTTGTAAAAGCCATGTAAAACATTTTACAAAATTTAAAGGCCTGATAATTAATAAATTGTATTCTTTTTGAATTCCGAAAACATTCTATATTTCAATCAATTAAAAGCGCAAGTTGTGCAGGTTTTTATGCATAACCATGCCGTGAGTAGTGCGGATTGTAATGATTGGACGGGACAGGAAATAGAATTATTTCAAGAGGATTTTATTCAAAATGTGAAATCAGGGTTTAGTGAAAAATGGTTTTATACCTACTTTAAAAATGAAGTAACGAAACTGCCAAGGATTGATATGCTCAATCTATTGAGTGTATATGCAGGCTATCAAAATTTTGCAGATTTTAAAGAAAGAAATTCCATTTCAGAAGAAATTTCAACAGATCAAATTGAAGAGAATTCAGCACATTCTGTTTTAGAAGAGAGTGTAAAAACGTCTACTCCATTTCATAAGAAACTCATTTTTATTTCAGTCGGGATATTAATAATTCTAGGTACCTTATACTTTATTTTAGGTTTAAATAAACCCAGGCTCAACACTTATTCCTTTTGTTTTGTAGAGAATAGCAATCACCAAGCACCCAAAACACCTTTGCGGGTAACCTTGTTATTAGAGAATGAATCTCCTTTGGAATTAAAGACCGATCTAAACGGATGTTTTCATTATACTACAGAGGCTAAAGAGATTAAATTTGTCGTACAATCACCTTTTCATGAGCCTGATACCATAGTAAGGCATATCAAAAATTTGAATAACGAGACGATTTCTCTACGCAGCAATGATTATGCGTTGATGCTCCAGTATTATACAAGTTCTAATGTACAAGACTGGAAACGCAAGCGAGAAAGACTAGAGAATATTGTTGCAGATAAGGCTACCATTTATCGGGTTTATCCGCAAAATGGTATTGCTCTTTACAACAAAAAGGAATTTATTAATCAACTTACAATCCCTACAGAGCAATTGCAACATATACAGATTTTAGAGATTGAATACAATCATAATCAGATAGTTAAATTAAAATTTACGGTGACAGAATGAAGTATTTAATCTACATACTATTTTGCTTCCTTTGCTTTTCCTGTTCTAAGAAAGAACAAGGTATGGAATCCTCTGCAGACATGGCTGTAGAAGAAACGCCGCCTGCAAGTGAACCAGAAAACATCATGGAATATGAAGAGGCAGCGTCATCCGACTCCAACACAGAATTGAAAGCTGCGGCAAGTCCACCTTTTGAATCTAATATCTTCATTAAACAACAACTACAAGAAACACTCAATCTCATCGTTCTCAAAAATAAAGTAGATTTAACCGCTGATTTAAAGAACCAATTGGTGGAAACGATAAATGAAAAAGTGAAAAATTACACGGTTGATAAAAATTTTGATATTCTGAAAATCACAGATTTAGACATTCAAGACATTGAACAAAAAAATAATCAATACCAAGTTGAATTAAATTTTACTGCACAAAATCAATCCCAAAAACCGCTTGCTGGAACTGCAAATGCAGCTATAACAGTACAGATAGTGAATATTGATGGCCAAGATTATAATGACTATCAAGTTTATTTTGAGGAGATTAACTTAGAATAGATATTAAGGTTTAATATTTGATGCTCTTCATTAAACCTGACTTATGACTTCTATATACATATAAGCGGCCATATATGTACTTGCTGGGATTAATCACTTTATCATGCCCAACCCGTATACCCGTGTAATGCCCGCAGCCTTTACGCAACCCAAATTATGGGTATACATTAGTGGTCTTTGTGAGATATTATTAGGCTTAGGTTTATTATATGAGCCTACGAGAGAAATCGCTGTCTGGGGAATTATTACCATGCTCATCATGTTTATGTGGGTACATTTTGATATGCTTAACCCAAACTTTAAAACTAAAATACCCCGCTGGGTATTATGGCTTCGCCTTCCGTTGCAATACGTACTGATGTATTGGGCTTATAGCGTAATTTAATTTTTAATCAAATAAAGACCCCTATATCAAGGAGTCTTTATCGATTTTCTAATTATTTAATTTTTATAATCCTAAAGTCTTATATGGAGAGTTTTCATTTTTTAATAAAATATCATTTACAACTATATCAAATAATTCTTGATAATCTAGATTTGAATTTTTATCCATTGCGCGACCTTCTAAGAAATCATTTAAATAAGTTTCCCAATCATTATAGTTAGCACGCGCTTCTTTCAAAACTTGCTGTTCGTATTGTTCTGTTTCCTCCAATGAGATATATCCTGAGGAATAGGCAAAGTTTGCTACGTTAGCAGCCTTTGCATATTCAAAGGATTTATAATCAGCATTTTTTGCGTTTTCTATTAATTTAGCAATTCCACTTTTTGTTGTAGCAGCATCTGTAATATTGTAATCCTGCAATAAAATGGCTTTTGCTTCTTGCTCGTATTCTCGTGGGTATGGGTGTTTAAAGATTTGTTTATATTCTTCAATTTTCTCTTCATCAGTAGCCTCAGAAAGCGAATTCAATGCTTCATTAACTTTTAAACCAGTTAGATATGTTGTCGCATAAGGACCCATTAATAAATGTCCTGATAATTCATCATCCACTATTGGGCTGCTACAAGAGCCTAGAATAAACAACCCTAACAATACCGTTAATAACTTTAAGTTTTTCATCATATTAATCTTTTTTCGAAGTTTGAAACAAAGATATTATTCCCCTATTTAGTACAAAAATATATGTGTCTACAAAGTGTCTACAAATAATTTTAAATTCTGGTAATTAACTACTTATGTAAAATTTAATGAGGCTATAACTACTTTAACTTCTGATAGAAATATAAATCGTGGTTAGGTAAAACCTCTGGGTGCATGATAGAAATTAAATCTTTTAAAACCAAATCTGGCCTCACAGTTCCTGTTTCAAAAAAGTCATTGGCTCCATTTTCATTGGTTCTTTTAGCAAAGGAATAAACATTTCCTTCTTTATACGCTTGAAACCAACTATGATTTTTATGCGCATCGTTTAATTGAGAAAGCGTTTTATAGTCAGACGCATTGAACCAAAATTCTGCATCTTTAGCTCTGTCATAAACTTGTTCAAAGTCTAAATTAATACTACCTTCGGTAGAATCTTCTTTCCACAGATAGTTACCCCCAGCATCAGCAAAAAATTGGGCAGAAAAACTTTTCCCACCTGGTAAATACCAAATATCCCCACGCATTACATTGGCAAGAATGGTCGGTTTATTCTCTACAGTGTGTACTTTTTCTTTTAAATCGGTGTAATTTCTCTCTATTTGATTAAATAATTCATTCGCTTGCGTGTATTTTCCAGTTAACAATCCATAAAATTTCAAAAATTCAGCCTTACCTAGCGGTGTTTGTTCCAAATACTCATCTACATATATAACCTGAATTCCGCTTTCTTCTAATTGATTATATAATTGGATTTTATTCGGATCAGAAAAAACAATGATTGCATCGGGATTCAGTTGCAAGAGTTGTTCTAACTCCATTCCATTTGAATTGCCTAGATCTTGTGTTTGCTTATTTTTAATTTGATTATGAAGGTTTTCATTATATATCCAATTTACGTCATAGGCAGCCTTGATATGATCAGTTTCACCTAAAGCATCCAGATATGCCGTTGCAGAGGCAGAAGTAGTCACCAAATTATCAAAAGGTAACTTGTTATAATCAATAGAAACTTTCTTTTGTACTCCATTGTTCATGATTGTATAGACTAGCGCTTGATCTGTACTATCTATTGTAAAACTGGAAGCGTAAGACAATGGAATTTGTTTAGTTTCTTTCGCTGGTAGCGTGGTTTTAGCTTCTTTTTTACAAGAAATGATAAAAGAAATAAAAAGGAAACTAAAGATAAATTTTTTCATAAAAAGCTATTGTATCAAAATTATTTAATATATTTGCAACCTTATTACGGCCGCGTAGCTCAATTGGATAGAGTGCTAGATTACGGCTCTGGAGGTTGAGGGTTCGACTCCTTCCGCGGTCACAAAGTATAAATCAAAGCCACATTTTAGAAAATGTGGCTTTTTTTATGCTCAATTTTTATCCCTCAAATTCTTCTGGCCACTTGTTACGCTTCATCACAATAGACGCATAACTACATATAGGTTGTGGTATCAATTTACGTTCTTTGGCCATTTTAATGCCCTCTTTTACGATTTCTACGCCTACTTTTTCTCCTCTATGCGCTGGATCTACATAGACATAATCAAAATGTAAACTACCAACCCCTTCATGATAATCCATATGCCCCACAGTGTTTCCTTCTTGATCTTGAAGTTCAAATCTTCTTTTACTTACGTGTTCTACGGTATATACTGCCATAATGATTGTTATTTAATAAAAAAGTTATAAATAATTGATTATTTGAATGTAATTCAATCACATTTATTTTATAATCAGCAATATACAGAAAGTTGAAGAAATTTTGTATTAAAGTTTTAATAAATTAACTGCATTGATTTTCATACAGTCATAACTTTTATTCCCTTAAATAATATTAGAAATGTTAAAAATAAGCCTATAGTTTCAAAGAGAATTTTACAAATCTTGTTAACTTTGTGTTCTAGCTTATTTTTAAAATATGTCAAAAAGATACACAATTACCTCTGCCCTTCCTTATGCTAATGGCCCTATCCATATTGGACATCTTGCTGGTGTTTATATTCCGGCTGATATCTATGCTAGGTATTTAAGAAGAAAAGGAGAGGATGTATTATTTGTGGGTGGTTCTGATGAGCATGGAATCCCTGTAACGATCCGTGCAAAAAAAGAAAATACAACGGCTCAAGCCATTGTAGATAGATATCATACGCAAATAAAAAACACGTTCGAGGAATTAGGAATCACTTTTGACGTTTATGATAGGACTTCCTCTAAACATCATCACAAAAATGCCGCAAATTTCTTTATGAATTTGTATGAAAAAGGTCTTTTTGAAGAAGCTGTTTCTGAACAATACTATGATGAAGAAGCTGGGGAATTCTTAGCAGACAGATATATAGTTGGAGAATGTCCTAATTGTGGCAATCCCAATGCTTATGGAGACCAATGTGAAGTGTGTGGAACGACCTTAAGCCCTAGTGAGCTCATCAATCCTAGATCTGCATTAAGTGGAAATGCACCAGTATTGAAAGAAACTAAAAATTGGTCACTCCCTTTAAATCAATATGAAGATTTTTTAAGAAAATGGGCTGTAGAAGGTCATAAAGAAGACTGGAAGTCTAATGTACTGGGACAAGTAAAATCGTGGCTAGACGATGGTTTAAAACCAAGAGCTATGACCCGTGATTTAGACTGGGGCGTGCATGTCCCATTAGCCAATGCTGCAGGTAAGGTTTTATATGTTTGGTTTGACGCTCCTATCGGTTATATTTCTGCTACCCAAAAATGGGCTGAAGAAAATGGAAAAGATTGGAAGCCTTATTGGCAAGATGAAAATACAGAATTGATTCATTTTATTGGAAAAGATAATATTGTTTTTCATTGTGTGATATTCCCAGTAATGTTAAAGGCACACGGTGACTATATATTACCAACGAATGTGCCAGCAAATGAGTTTCTGAATCTAGAAAATGATAAAATCTCTACTTCTAGAAACCATGCCGTTTGGGCGCACGAATATGTAGAAGATTTCCCGGGAAAACAAGATGTATTGCGTTTTGTATTAACGGCTAACATGCCAGAAACCAAAGACAACAACTTCACTTGGAAGGATTTCCAAACCAAGAATAATTCTGAATTAGTAGGTATTTTAGGTAATTTCTTTAATCGTGTCATGGTATTGACGGATAAATACTACGAGGGTAAAGTCCCAGAGGCTACTGAAACCTTTGATGAACTAAAAGACCTTTATCAATTCCCTAAAAAAATCGGTGAATACCTAGAGAAATTTGAGTTTAGAAATGCACTTGCTGAATATATGAATTTGGCGAGATTAGGAAATCAGTTTTTGCAAGCCCAAGAACCTTGGAAAAAAATTAAAACAGAGCCAGAAAAAGTGCCAAGTATCATGAATGCAACGGCACAGATTGTGGCATTACTTGCACAAATTTCAGAGCCTTTCTTGCCCAATGCTGGGGAGAAAATGCTTGCAATTCTAGGATTAGAAAAAAGCAATTGGAATGATTTGATTACAGCCGAAAATTATGTCGATGCTGGACATCAAATCAACAAATCTGAACTTTTATTTGAAAAAATAGAAGATGAAGCCATTGAAAATCAATTAACTAAGTTGAAGGAAACCAAATTAAAAAATAAAATGACCAACCCGAACGCGAAACCAGAAAAAGAAGAATGTACGTTTGATGATTTTCAAAAAATCGATATGCGCGTAGGTACCATCTTAGAAGCCAAAAAAGTAGAAAAGGCAGATAAATTATTAGAATTGAAAGTAGATACTGGAATTGATGTGAGAACCATTGTATCTGGTATTGCAGAGAGTTTTTCGCCAGCAGAAATCATTGGTAAAAAATGTACTGTATTAGTAAATTTAGCTCCCCGCAAAATCCGTGGTGTTGAAAGCCAAGGGATGTTGTTATTTACAGATAAACCAGATGGTAAACTATCTTTTATAACTCCAGAAGATGAAGTAGAAAACGGTTCGCAAATAGCGTAATTTCTGTATAATTTTATGTATCTTTAATTATGTTAAGTAAACGTTATTGGACCAAGTATGAGGTTTGGTGGGCTCTGATATTCACTTTGGTCTTTCTTTTATGGGCAGTAATAGAAGTAGAATTTGGTTGGCATGAAGTCGAGAATATAGGTAACCACTTAATTTTTACCTTTTTATTTCTTGTGCCTGCGATGATATGCTATTTTCTGTTTTTTTATAATAAAAGAACACATCGATTCAAAAAGCGTTTTAAATTTGAGCATGCATTTAATTCTGGGATGGCTCTCACCATTTTAATTTCCCTATTAAATATTCCAATACAATGGGTCATTCATAAATTGGTAACTCCAGATTATCTGGAAAATATGCAAATTCATTGTTCAGAAATATTAAAAATAGATTCTTCGCTCATCGGTTGTTTAACGATAGGTAATAGCATGTGGTTTTTCCCTATTTTGCTTTTTCTCTTTGGTACCGTAATTACTTTGTTTTACGCTGTTGTATTGCGCAAACATTAATTGGAGACCTGTAATTATATATCTTTCTGTTTAGAATCTAAAATAATTGTCACCGGACCATCGTTTAATAATTCTACCTGCATATCGGCTCCAAACGATCCAGTTTGAACTTCTGTGATAGATGCTTGTTGTATTTCCTTGATAAATTTTTCATAATATGGGATAGCAACATCAGGTTTTGCCGCTCGTATATAAGAAGGTCTATTGCCTTTTTTACTGTTCGCATGCAGTGTAAACTGACTCACCACTAAAAGTTCACCCTTGATATCCTGTAGAGAAAGATTCATAACACCTTCAACATCATTAAAAATTCTTAATTGCGTAATTTTCTTAATCATCCAATCAAAATCCTCTTGTGCTTCTTCTGCTTCAAAACCAATGAGTACTAATAAACCCTGATTGATTTTACCAGTGATAAATTCATCTACCGTTACACTTGCATGTTTAACTCTTTGAATAATCGCTCTCATACGCTTCTGCTTCTTCTAAAAACGTTAAATAACTTTCATACCTACTCGTAGCCACATCACCATTTTCTACCGCCTTGCGTACGGCACATTTGGGTTCTATGGTATGAATACAGTTATAAAATTTACACGACTCTTTTAATTCAAAAATTTCTGGAAAGTAATCTTGTACTTCTTCTTTAGCCATATCTACTAGGCCAAATTCTTTGATACCTGGTGTATCGATTATATAGCCACCAAAAGGCCATTCATACATTTGTGCAAAAGTTGTGGTATGTTGACCTTTTTTATTAAAACCAGATATTCCTTTGGTTTTAAGATTTAAATCAGGAGAAAGTGCATTGACTAATGTCGATTTGCCCACGCCAGAATGTCCAGCAACAAGACTTACTTTATCTACTAATTTATGCTTCAGTTCATTCATCCCTTGTCCTTCTAAAGCAGATACTGCCATCGTTTCATAGCCTATTGATTCATATAACCCCTTCATCTCCTCATGAATTTTTTTCTCTTCCTCATGCCATTCATCTAGTTTATTAAAGACAATCATAATCGGGATCTGATAAGCCTCACAAGTAACTAAAAATCTATCGATAAACCCTGTGGAAGTTCTTGGGTTAGAAACCGTTGCAATTAAAAAAGATAGTTCTATATTAGAGGCTATAATGTGGGTTCTTTTAGACAGGTTCACCGCTCGGCGAATTAAATAATTGCGTCTAGGATGAATGTCTGTAATTACAGCCATATCATCTTTATCTACGTCAATCTCCACATAATCCCCTACCGCCAGTGGATTGGTATGTTTAATCTGATCTAGTCTAAATTTTCCACGAATTCTAGCTTCATAATCCTTTCCGTTTTCATCCCTCACCGTATACCAACTACCAGTGGATTTTGTTACTAAACCTTTCATGCATCTATGTTTTCGTTCATCACTTTATTCTGTATTTTGATAGATTCTTGATGCACCGCAGCCAAGTATTCTTCAATAAAATCAGGTGTAAATCCATATTTATCTGCCAATTGATGCATATAATCTCTTATTTCATTCCATCTTTTGGGTTGAAATACAGTAATATTGTGTTTTTTCTTCAGTGCACCAATTTCTTCTGCAATACGCATACGCTCAGATAATAATTCTAAAACTTGTCTATCTTTATCATCTAATTGATTGCGATAAATTTCTAATGTTTGGTTATAATCTTGGTTTAAATCATCTACTGTCCTTACCTGCAAATGATTAATCATTTCATCTAAACGTTGCGGCGTAATTTGCTGTTTAGCATCAGACCAGGCCTCATCTGGATTATGATGAGTCTCTACCATAAGACCATCAAAACCAAAATTAAATGCCTTTTGTGATACCTCTTCTATTAAATCTCTATTGCCAGCAATGTGGGAAGGATCACCTATTATGGGAATATTCGGGAATCGATTTCTGAAATCTAATGCAATTTGCCACTGTGGTTGATTTCTATATTTATCTTTCTTGTAGGTAGAAAATCCTCTGTGAATCACTCCTAGATTTTGAATACCCTGTTGATTTAAACGTTCCAAAGCTCCAATCCATAATTCTAAATCAGGGTTAATTGGATTTTTCACCAACACAATCTTGTCCGTATCCCGCAAAGCCTCTGCAATTTCTTGTACTTGAAAGGGATTCACTGTGGTTCTAGCGCCAATCCATAGGATATCTATGTCATATTCTAAGGCTAACTTCACATGATTAGCTGTAGCAACCTCGGTAGTTGTTTTAATACCAAATTCATCCCCAACTTTCTTCAACCAATTTAAGCCTATTGCACCTACCCCTTCAAAGGAATTAGGCTTGGTTCTGGGTTTCCATATTCCCGCACGAAAGACCTCTACACTTTTGGGCATCTGCTCTGCAATCGTCATCATTTGCAGTTCACTTTCTGCGCTACATGGACCAGCTATCATCAAAGGATTATTAAAATCTTTGATCCAATTCTTTGTTTTCATAAAATAAAATTAACCTATTTCTGTGATTAAATCAATGCTCTTGCTTCATCTCTATTTCGACCTTTGCTATATAATATTTAATCACAGGAATTTACACTTTTAAATATACTTTTTCTTGTTATAAAACTACTATAAAAAATGATTTTTATGTCTTATCATCATTATTCCGTCAAGAATATCTTAATTTTGGTAAAAGTGTAGAAAACCATTTATTTGACCAAACATACATGACCAAAAAAGAGAAAGTTCAATTTGTAATAGATACCTTAGAAGAGATATACCCAAGCGTAGAACCTGCCCTCACCCATAAAGACCCGTTTACCCTTTTGGTAGCCGTAGCATTATCCGCACAGACTACAGACAAAAAAGTGAATGAAATAACACCTGGTCTTTTTGAAGCAGCAGATAATGCCCATGATATGGCACAACTAAGTCCAGAAGAGTTAAAAGAGCTTATCACAGGCATTGGTCTCACTAACAATAAAGCCAAAAATCTTCATTTGATGTCCAATCAATTAGTCGAAAGACATGGTGGCGAAGTGCCTCAAAATTTTAGAGACCTAGAAGCCTTAGCTGGTGTAGGCCATAAGACAGCCTCTGTGGTCATGGCTCAAGCTTTTGACATTCCTGCATTTCCTGTAGATACGCATATCCATAGACTCATGTGGCGTTGGAATTTATCTAATGGCAAAAACGTAGAACAAACAGAACGAGACGCCAAAAGATTGTTCCCTAAAGAACTTTGGAACAAATTACACTTACAAATCATCTATTATGGTAGAGAATATTCTCCTGCTAGAGGTTATAGATTAGAAAAAGATATCATCACCAAAACCATTGGTAGAAAAAGTTTTTTGAATAGTTTAAAGTAATCCTTAATATTAAATAGTGTTTTGTTAGAAAAATATTTTTAATCTATCACATTGAATTTCAAAATGATGGTTTCAGAATCAGGATTATAAGCATCACCCATAGAACCTCTCATTGTCACTAATTCTACTTCATCTTTTCCTACATATCCTTTTTTAGGTTTATAAGTGTATAATATGTTAATTAAAGCTTCATCTCTCTCTACCTTGCTTAATTCGGCATGATTTGGTTCTTTTCCTACAAAAGCTCCTTCCTCATCTCCAAAGCCTCCTAAATCATAGACATAGGTTTCGGTGTTTTTAATGGTTATATGTTTTATTTCCGGCTCTGATTCAATTGGACTATAAGTTTTAGGTTCAACATTTTGCTTTTGTACATTTTTAAAACTTTCATCTTTTTGTTCTTGACAAGAGAATAATAAACTACTGATAATGAATAGTGAAAATATATATTTCATGATAGATTTCTATATTATATAAATTACAAAGGAAACTTTTTCTAATGATATGAATAATACCACTATTTATACGTCATATTTCGAAGTTTTGGGAATTTAAACCACACCGTGGTGGCTGTAATTAAGGTCATAGTCCCACCAAAAACCACTGACGGAACTACACCCAATAAACGAGAAGCCAAACCAGACTCGAATTGACCTAATTCGTTGCTAGAACTTACAAAAATCGTATTTACACTCATTACCCTACCCCGCAAATGGTCAGGAGTTTTGAGTTGAATAATGGTTCCGCGAATCACCATGCTTATTCCATCCAAAATCCCACTTAACATCAAGGCAAAGAAGGAAACCCAAAATAACTGCGATAATCCAAAAATGATAATACATACCCCAAATCCTGCCACACAACCTATCATAATTTTACCTTGGTTTTTCATCAATGGGAAAAATGTTAAGAGACTAATTATAATGATAGATCCTATGTCTGTGGCTGCATTCAATATTCCAAAACCTTGAGCACCAGCATCCAAAATATCTGTAGCATACACAGGAACCATTGCCACTGCCCCGCCAAAAAGCACTGCAAATAAATCCAAAGTCATAGCGCCAATCAATTCTCTGGTGTTTTTGATGTACATAATTCCCTCTTTGATACTTTGGAACATATTGACTTTTCCTTTTTCAATCTCTGAAGGATGAGCATTGATAAACCAAAAAAATATGGAGCCAGAAAATATAAGAGCCATGATAAATAAGAGCGCTCCTTCAATCTCGAACCATGCAATCAGGAATCCACTCAATGCATGTCCTACTACCGATGCACTTAAAAAGGTTGCTTGATTTATGGTAATAGCTGGTGGTAAATTAATCATGCTCACCACCCTAGGAATCATAGAAGGTACAATTGGCCCGATAAAAGAACGTGCAATTCCTGTTAAAAATATGGCTCCATATATCGCATAAGTGACTTCCTTTTTAGTAAAACCATGATCCTCTGCCCAAGCCAAATAAAATAAAAATGCAGCGATTAATAAATAACCATAAACACAGACAAGTAATAAGGTTTTCTTCTCTGTATTGTCTATTACATGACCTGCGAATAGCGCGCAGCTCACAGCTGGAATCACTTCTGCTAAACCGATTAACCCAATGCTAAAGGGATCACCCGTTAATTGATAGATCCACCATCCTACCAAGGCTCCCATCATTCGTAATCCCATAATCAACATAAATCGCCCAGACATTAAATTTCTGAACTCTGGGATTACAAAAAGTTCTATAGGTTTCTTCTTGTCTAATGTGGGCATGCTGTAAATTTAGAGTGCAAAAGTAAAGCTTCTTGATTAGATTAAAATTTAATAATGTTCATTTGCATTGAAGAAATTAATGTAGATTTAAACTTCAAATCTTCTTTTTTTGATAAAAAGAAACCCTAAACTAAATTCAGGCGATAGTATATGAAATGATGCAATTTTTTCTATAAATAAAAGCCGAGGTCACCTTGAGTTGAATTTCCTGAAAAGGAAATTTGTATCGAAAGGTTTTCAAGGATAGTAAATGATAATCTTCTTAATCATTATTTGAATTCTCTCACCAAAACACTTCGCAACCAATTTTTCTAACGAAAAATTCACCTCGGTGTGACGAGGAGTTTCCTAAAAATAATTAAACTAATTTTGTAGAACTATATTTCTATCAAAGTCCCATGCATTTATACCTTCATATTCCTTTTTGTAAGCAGCAATGCAGTTATTGTAATTTTCATTTTTCTACCATGATGAAGAATAAAACGGATATGGTAGATGCTATTTGTAAGGAATTGGTTTTAAGGCAAAATCAAATTACAGCACCCTTAGAAACTATATATTTTGGAGGTGGAACCCCATCTGTTTTAACT
>JBPCUN010000009.1:0-44915 GCA_051011115.1 Weeksellaceae bacterium | reverse complement strand
GTATTGCTGGACGTAAGTCTAGACCCTACAAAAGTATTTTCATAGATGTTCACCCCTCCATTACCTTGCTCGAAACTATCTGTACTTTCCTGATACAATTTTGTTTGGAAGGCAACATTCCAGCCAGATATCATAGATCCAGTAAATTCCTCATTCCTTACAACAATAAAAGTAATGACCCTAGCGGTCTCATCTCCTATTTTAGAAATATTCTTAGGTAATGTTACAGAGACATTTTGTCCCAAAAAATAATAGCGCTTAATTGACTCTAGACCATTATCCTCTTGTCCTGTCCATAAATCTAACGTTGGCACTCTGCCATCCCAGCTTGCTTGCCCAGGGATAAACATTGCACTTTCCATATTCACAGCTCCAAGTGACAACTCAGAGATTAATATTCTGCGTACATAACCTTCCTTATCAGCAGACAAAACGTATTCACCATTTTGGCTCAACACTGTTTGTCTTACTCTCACATTTCCATTAACATCTAATGTAGCTTCTGGAGCATCTGTATTAATTCCAATTTGAGCCAACGTGGTAATCGAAGAAAAAAGCGTAATTAATAATATTAATCTATTTTTCATTTGTTTAAAAATCAGTATTTATTATATTTTCTATATTACGTTCTGCTATAGCCGTAATAGTCACATATGGATTTACACCTAAGGTTCCTGGAATTAAAGAGCCATCCATTACATATAAGTTAGGACAACCCTGTAATCTGCCATACATATCGGTGGCTTTACCCAAAACTGCACCACCTAAAGGATGATAACATATAGTCTCGTCTATACCATTATTAGGCAATAAAGTTGTATTGTTTACATAAGGTGTATTGGCCCATCCTTTGTCTCCGAACCTATTCATTCTATCGAGAAAATATTCTGCATTTTCTCTCATATGTGCATTATGACGTTCATCCCAATCTAACTCTAACCGTCTTCTATACCCATTGTATTTAATCTCCCCAAATGTTCTCAGTTTATTTACTACAAGATATAAACCTGTATATGCTCCTAATGATGGCATCGGAGCAATTTCTGCGAAAAAGGGATGATTTATATCATCAAAATTATCCAAACCTCTAATCGGCATTGTGGACTGGTCCCACCCTTTAGACTTATGGCCGAATAAAGCATTCACTGTTCGACTTGCCATGGTGTTACCATTATTCCCCCAGTATTTACCTACATAATCATTGATATTCGGCAGTTTACCTAAACTATTTGACTTTAAAAGAAGCTTGGTAGTTCCTAAACTTCCCGCGCCCATAAATAACTTATCACACGTAAACTCCTTCACGCAAACATCTCTATATAACGTATCTATTTGTTGAAC
Organism: Weeksellaceae bacterium; assembly: GCA_051011115.1. Classification (GTDB taxonomy): domain Bacteria; phylum Bacteroidota; class Bacteroidia; order Flavobacteriales; family Weeksellaceae; genus Profundicola. Next base: position 43,574 of record JBPCUN010000009.1, on the reverse strand, counting down.
CTTCAACGCGTATTTACCATTACCTAAATCCTTTATATGATCTACTTTATGCTGGGGAATTATAGTTACTTTGCCAGTCGCTAGCGCCCTTTTTAAGTAAGTTTTTGTTAAATCCTGCTTTCCATGATTATTACCATAGAGCACCTCTAATTTAGTGGCAGAACCAGTTTCCTCACCTGCAATCTCCTTACGCATATAATCAAAGTCATATAAGTTAGGAACTTCAACAGGCTCAAAACCAGCATCTACACCCTCTTTAATCCCTTCTCTAGCAAATTGATACCACTTAGAGTTGACCACATCCACTGGTGCATTCTGCATACCTACACCAATATTCGCTTTAGGAAAAAAGGTGTCATAAAATTCATCCAAAGGAATCTGAACACCCACATTATCAAAAACTTCCTTGAAGTAATTTCTCTTCGGAACTACAGTCATCCCTCCATTCACAAGAGAACCACCTCCAACCCCCTTGCCTAAGTAAATTTTAACATGATCAAAATCTACACGCTCCAATATACCAGTGAACTTATCGAAATTAGCAGAATTCCCTAATTCAATAGGAGCCATAGGTTTATTATTCATCCAAGTACTTTCTTTTCCAGGAGAATCCATTTGATAAAACTTAAAATCTGGATTCTGCTGCTTGTAGCCATCCCAATCAATGCCCATTTCTATCATAAGGACTTGGTGTCCAGCTTTACTTAACCGCTCTGCAGCCACAGCGCTACCATAGCCAGTACCTATAATGATAATAGGAAAATGACCTCCATTTTTATAAATTGGAGCCGCTAACAATTGACCTATCATAGACCTACCTAAAACCAAACCAAATGCGCCAAGTCCCAGTTTTTTAAAGAAATCCTTTCTTGTCATAAACTATATTTATGCAATGATAGGTTATTATATCTAAAATCTCACAGGTATTACGTTATATCTATATAAATGTTAAAAATAAGGCATTTTAAATACTAAATCTAATATGTTATTTTCTTTGTACCTTTGCAAATATCCCCAAAACGAGAGATTTACATTAATGACAGAACAAAATAATTATACTGAAGACAACATTAAAACCCTAGACTGGCGAGAGCATATTCGTATGCGTCCAGGTATGTATATTGGTAAATTAGGGGATGGGTCAAGTCAAGATGATGGTATATATATTTTATTAAAAGAAATCCTAGATAACTCTATTGATGAGTTTGTGATGGGTAGTGGAAGAACCATTGAGGTTTCTGTGAAAGAAAGTGAAGTTACCGTTCGGGATTATGGTCGTGGGATTCCCCTTGGAAAGATGATTGATGCGGTTTCTAAAATGAATACGGGGGGTAAATATGATTCCCGTGCTTTTAAGAAGTCTGTAGGATTAAATGGAGTGGGTACCAAAGCGGTCAATGCACTATCTACTTACTTTAAAGTTCAATCTGTCAGGGATGGTAAAACCAAAGAAGCGGAGTTTTCTAAAGGTAAATTGACCGCGGACCACGATGAAAAGGAAACTACAATTCGCAAGGGTACAAAAATTACTTTTGTACCAGATGAAACAATTTTCCCTAATTTCAAATTCCGTACGGAGTATATTGGTAAAATGCTCAAGAATTATGTGTACCTGAATCCAGGATTACGCATTTTATTTAATGGAGAAGAGTTTTATTCAGAAAACGGATTAAAGGATTTACTACAAGATACCATAGAAGAAGACATCGTTTATCCTATTATTCATTTAAGAGAAGATGACATAGAAATTGCGATTACACATAGCGCAAGAGCATATTCAGAGATATATTATTCTTTTGTAAATGGGCAAAATACTACCCAAGGGGGAACACATCTAAGTGCTTATAAAGAAGCGATTGTGAAAACCGTAAGGGAATTTTATGGTAAAAATTACGATCCTAGCGATGTGAGGAAATCCATCGTCACCGCCATAGCTATTAAGGTGACAGAACCCGTTTTTGAGTCTCAAACCAAAACTAAATTGGGGTCTACAGATATGGGTGGAGGCTTACCCACAGTAAGAACTTTTATCAATGATTTTGTAAAGAGAAATCTAGATAATTACTTGCATAAAAACCCAGAAACGGCAGAACTACTTCAGAAGAAAATTAATCAATCTGAAAGGGAACGCAAGGACATGGCAGGCATTAGAAAACTTGCCCGTGATCGTGCTAAAAAAGTAAGTTTACACAATAAGAAACTTCGGGACTGCAAACAACATTATAACAATCCAAAACATCCTCGAAACTTGGAAACGACCATCTTTATTACAGAGGGTGATTCTGCTAGTGGTTCTATTACAACAAGTAGAGATGTCGCTACGCAAGCGGTTTTCTCCTTGCGTGGGAAACCTTTGAATTCTTATGGGTTAACCAAAAAAATTGTGTACGAAAATGAGGAGTTTAATCTATTGCAGGCAGCTTTAAATATTGAAGACAGTTTAGAAGATTTACGGTATAACAATGTGGTCATCGCTACGGATGCTGATGTAGATGGAATGCATATTCGTTTACTTATAATCACTTTCTTTCTACAATTTTTCCCTGAACTGATTAGAGAAGGACATTTATATATCTTGCAAACGCCTCTATTCCGAGTTCGAAATAAAAAAGAAACTAGGTATTGCTATAGCGACGAAGAACGTAAAAAAGCGATAAGAGAATTAGGTAAAAATGCAGAGATTACCCGATTTAAAGGATTAGGAGAAATTTCACCCGATGAGTTTAAAAACTTTATTGGAAAAGATGTGCGCCTAGAACATGTGATGATTGGGAAAGATGCTACAATAGAAGAGATTCTAGAATTCTATATGGGAAGAAACACACCAGACAGACAAGAATTTATCATTGAAAACCTTGTGGTAGAAAGTGATGAAGGTTTAGAAGTAGTTGATTAATCAGATATATCGTTTTGATTTTATTACTTTTATCCTCAATCACTGATTTGTATCATTTAATTACTTTTAAATTCCTAAATTTCAGACAACTTAACCTTTACCAATGAAAAATTTAAAATTTCCAATTTCTCTTAAATTCCATATCGCTACATTATCTAACGACTTTTCTGCAACCGATGCCAATGGCAAAATGGTGGCATACACGAGACAGAAAATGTTCAAATTAAAAGAACATATTCAAATATTTGCTGACAGTAGTAAGAAAGAATTACAATATGAAATCAAGGCTGATCGTTGGCTAGATTTCAATGCTTCTTATGCTATCAGAGATGCGCAAAATAATCTATATGGACGCTTAAGTAGAAAAGGTATGCGCTCTTTATGGAGTGCAACATATCACGTAATTGATGCCCAAGAACAAGATAGTTACACCATTCAAGAGAAAAACCCTGCAGTAAAGTTTTTAGATGGTTTGGTAGGTGAAATCCCCATTATTGGTGGGTTTACTGGATATTTTTTGAACCCAAGTTATTTGGCTAGAAATAAAGAAGGGAAAGCTGTTTTAGAATTAAAAAAGAATCCATCGTTTTTCGGTAGAAAGTTTACTTTGATCAAATTGGCTGATTTTGACCCGAATGATGAAGCCTTACTTACTTTATCTTTTATGATGATGATCTTGCTAGAACGTAGCAGAGGTTGATGAAATTTTGTATTTTTGAAAAATTCAAAGTTTAAACTTGAATTTCTATTTGTAAGATTTTAATTACCAATTAAACATTTTTTGATTTTTAAATAATCAATGGCAGAATTTACCCCTGATCAACACGAAGGCGAATCATTAAAGAAAGTCTCTGGAATGTACAAGGATTGGTTCTTAGATTACGCTTCTTATGTAATTTTAGAACGTGCGATACCTTCTGTTTTCGATGGCTTTAAACCTGTGCAAAGACGGATCATGCACTCCATGCGTGAGATGGAAGATGGACGGTATAGTAAAGTTGCAAATATTGTAGGTAATACGATGAAGTATCACCCGCATGGGGATGCGTCTATCATTGATGCCATGGTGCAACTTGGTCAAAAGAACTTATTGATAGACATGCAAGGGAACTGGGGTAATGTACACACAGGAGATGGTGCAGCTGCAGCGAGGTATATTGAGGCCAGATTGACTAAATTTGCTTTAGAAGTTGTCTTTAACCCCAAAACTACGATTTGGCAACTTTCTTATGATGGACGAAATCATGAGCCTGTCAATTTACCTGTAAAATTTCCTTTACTATTAGCACAGGGTGTTGATGGAATTGCTGTTGGTTTATCTACTAAAATTCTTCCACATAATTTTAATGAATTAATTGATGCCTCCATCAAACATTTAAGAGGTAAAAGCTTCACATTATATCCTGATTTCTTGACGGGTGGTATGGTGGATGTTTCTGACTACAATGACGGAAAACGAGGTGGGCGTGTTCGCATTCGAGCGAAAATCAATCAAGTGGATAAAAATACCCTGCAGATTACTGATATCCCGTATGGAACCAATACTGGAAGTCTTATAGACAGTGTTATCAAGGCAAATGATAAGGGTAAAATTAAGATTAAACATATAGAGGATAATACAGCAAGAAACGTAGATATAGCCGTGCATCTTGCGCCTGGAGTTTCTCCAGATAAAACGATTGATGCACTTTATGCCTTCACAAACTGTGAGGTTTCTGTATCCCCTAATGCGTGCGTGATTGTAAATAACAAACCAGAGTTTTTATCTGTTACAGATATTTTAAAGATTAGTACAGACAGCACTTTAAATCTATTAAAAAGAGAATTAGAGATTGAACTGGGCGAGTTAGAAGATCAATGGCATTACGCTTCCTTAGAAAGGATTTTTATTGAAAATAGAATTTATCGAGATATTGAGGATGAGGAAACTTGGGAAGGTGTGATCAAAGCAATTGATGAAGGGTTAAAACCTTACATCGGGCATCTGAAAAGAGAAGTTACGCGAGAAGATATCATACGCTTGACTGAAATTAGAATTAAAAGAATTTCTAAATTCGATTTAGACAAGGCGCAACAACAAATAGAATCCCTTGAAGATAAGATAAAACAAGTTAAGCATCATTTAGACCATATTGTAGATTACGCGGTTGATTATTACAAAAAATTAAAAGAAAAATACGGTAAAGACAAACAAAGACTCACAGAAATTCGTGTTTTTGAAGACATTGATGCGGCTAAAGTTGCTGCAGCAAACGTGAAGTTTTATGGAAACTTAAAAGAAGGTTTTATTGGAACCTCTTTGAAGAAAGATGACTTCCTATTTGATTGCTCAGACATTGATGACATTATCACCTTTCGTAAAGATGGTACAATGATGGTAACCAAAGTGGATGATAAAACATTCATTGGAAAAGATATCATTCATGTAGCCGTCTGGAAGAAAAAAGATATGCGCACTACTTATAACGTGATTTATAGGTGGGGTAAAAAAGGACCTAATTACAAAAAAAGGTTTAATGTTACCAGCATTATTAGGGACAAGGAGTACAGTATAGCTAAAGATGAGAAATTCTCTGAGGTATTATATTTTAGTGCTAATCCGAATGGAGAGGCAGAAGTTGTGCAGGTCTTACTCAAAGCACATAGTAGACTCAAAAAATTACGTTTTGATGTAGATTTTGCAGAAATCGATGTGAAAGGCAGAAGTGCTAAAGGGAACATTGTTACAAAATACCCTATTAAAAAAATCGAACTTAAAGAAGAAGGCGTTTCTACACTCGCACCACGTAAAATCTGGTTTGATGATATAGTGAATCGATTAAATGCAGATGGTCGTGGGGAATTATTAGGAGCCTTCAAAGGAGGAGACAAAATACTCACCGTTAATAAAGAAGGAATTGCTGAACTGCATACTTTTGAATTAAGTAATAGGTTTGATGATGATTATTTTATTCTAGAAAAATGGATTCCAGAAAAACCAATTTCTTGTATTTACTATCATGCAGAACGTGATAGATTTTACGTGAAAAGATTTTTATTAGAAGACACCTTGAACCCCCAACAGTTCTTTGATTTAGACGACCCTAAATCCTATATAGAATTTATCTCTGCAGATTACATACCTGTTGTTAAGCTAGAGTTTAAAACCATCAAAGGACATCAGCGCGACGCAGAAGTAATTAATTTAGAAGAATTTATCGCTATTAAAGGAATTGCGGCCATGGGTAATCAACTTACCACCCATGAGGTTAAAAAAATTATTGAACTAGAACCTATTCCTTATGCCGAGGAAGAAGAGACAGATAATACTAATAATGAGGATGATAATTTCTTTGAGGCAGAGGCAGAGCAAGGATTATTATTTGACGACGGAGAAGAATAGGATTATATGGATTTAATAATAATCATCGTAATAGGAATCACAGCTTTAGTGAGTTGGCAAGGATGGCAGAACCCTGTTTTGTTTAATCGGTTAAAGTTTGACATGGGGGCGATTGTACATCGCAAGGAGTACGACAGAATGTTTACTTCAGGATTTTTGCATGCAGATACCATGCATCTGTTCTTTAATATGTTTGCCCTATATGTGTTTGCTCCTGTTGTTCTGCATGTTTTTTCAAGCATTTGGTTTGTGATTATATACTTAGCAGCTATCCTTGCAGGAAGTTTATTTACGCTATTATTTCACAAAAATCAAAATTGGTATACAGCTGTAGGTGCATCAGGAGGCGTGTCAGGGATTGTATTCTCTGCCATTATCATCAATCCAGAAATGCCCTTAAGATTAATCTTTTTGCCTTTTTTTGATTTTCCAGGATGGGTATTTGGTTTAGCTTATTTAGGTTATTCTATGTTTGGGATGAAAAACTTAAAGGATAACATTGGGCACGCAGCACATTTAGGCGGTAGCGTGATTGGTATTATTCTCACAATTGCCTTGTTTCCTCAACTCATTAATCAACATGCTATATATATCCTTGGAATGTTGGTACCCATAACGATAATAGGTTACATGGCTTTTAAAAAAGAAGCTTGAAAGCGTTAACTATTCGGACCACAAAGGTTCGGTTTATCAAAATAATAGAAACAAGTTAATAACTTTTTGACTTTTGTTAAAATAAAACCATAATTATAGCCGTTGAGTTAAGGTTTAAATGCAGATATCTATTATTTTTGCATCTACTAATAATATTATTTTAAAGAAGGATTTTAACGATAGATTTGAATGGGAGTATTTAATTTTTTTACCAGAGACATTGCCATAGATTTGGGTACAGCCAATACTTTAATTATTCATAATAATAAGGTTGTAATTGACGAGCCTTCTATAGTAGCTATACATAGGCAAAGTGGGAAATTGATTGCAGTAGGACACGAGGCCAAACAAATGCAAGGTAAAACCCATGAGGACATCAAAACCATACGCCCGTTAAAGGATGGAGTAATTGCAGATTTTGAAGCTTCAGAGAAGATGATTCGCAAATTCATCTCTATGATTCCAGGATTAAAAGGTGGTATGTTTGCCCCTGCACTACGCATGGTAATCTGTATACCTTCTGGTATTACTGAGGTAGAACGAAGAGCTGTAAAGGACTCTGCTGCGCACATTAATGCTAAAGATATACGCTTGATCTATGAACCTATGGCAGCTGCTATTGGGGTTGGGATAGACATCCAACAACCCATGGGTAATATGATTCTAGATATTGGGGGTGGTACAACAGAGATTGCTGTAATAGCTCTTGGGGGTATTGTGGTAGATAAATCTGTGAAAATTGCTGGGGATGTGTTTACTGGAGATATTGCTTATCACTTGAGAACGCATCATAATTTATATATTGGTGAAAGAACGGCAGAAAGAATCAAACTAGAAATTGGATCTGCGGTAGAGGAATTAGAACATGCACCAGAAGATTTAGCCGTACAAGGACGAGATTTAATCACAGGAAAACCAAAAGAAATCATCGTTAATTACAAAGAAGTTGCTAGAGCGTTGGATAAATCTATTTCTAGAATAGAAGATGCTGTAATGGAAACGTTGTCTCAAACACCTCCAGAATTAGCGGCTGATATTTATAACACTGGCGTTTACATGGCTGGTGGAGGCTCTATGCTTAGAGGGCTAGATCAAAGGGTATCTAGAAAAACGGGCTTACCTGTTTTCTTGGCAGAGGATCCTCTGAGAGCTGTAGTACGTGGAACTGGTATAGCTTTAAAAAATATTGATAAGTTTAATTTTCTAATGAAGTAATATACCCATGCAATTTCTAAACAACCTGATATCTAAAATCGGGCTTTTTGTCTTTTTTCTTATGTTAGAAATTGCTGCGCTTTTCTTTACCGCCACCCGCAGTGATTTTCATAAAAATGCTATGGGATATAAAGCTATGGCGGTAAAAGGATATTTTACCAATCAATATAATAATGTTGTCCATTTCTTTGATTCACCAGAAGAAAACAAGCTTTTAGCGCAGCAAAATGCTGCGCTAAAAGAAAGAATTGAACAGCTGGAAAATCAGAGGGAAGCCATGTCAATTTCAAATTCTACTATTGAACTAGACTCTGCAATACATAAAAAATATGCTTTTAAACAAGCAAAAATCGTAGACTACTCTATAGATAAAAAAGATAATTACTTTTTAATCAACAAGGGAAGTAAAGATGGAATTAAAGAAGATATGGGAGTATTATCCCCACAGGGTATTGTAGGTGCTGTATTGAGTACTGGGGACCACTATGCCTCTGTTTTATCTGTTTTACATTCTAAAAGTTTTGTAAAAGCAAGAGTAAAAGGTCAAAGTAGATTTGGAATAATCGTATGGAATGGAAAAGATTATAAAGAGCTAACACTTACAGAAATTCCGAAATATTTAGATATTAAAGTAGGTGATACGGTGATTACAGCAGGAGCTTCAGCAGCATATCCTGAAGGAGAATTAATCGGACGTATCAAAAGTTTAGAGCCTAATAATACCACAGGTGATTTTGAAATAACGGTTTCTATGTTTGATGATTTGACTAAAATTAGAAATGTTTATGTGATTGAGAATTTAGATCAAGTGGATATACAAAAAGCTAAAGCAAGAGAAGATGTTATCACAGAATAAAATTATACAACTTATTATCTTGTTCCTATTAATGCTACTGCAGGTCGTGATCTTTAATAATATTAATTATTTAGGCTTTGCAAATCCATTTATCTATGTACTTTTTATCTTATTGCTACCCTTAGACACCAACAGATATCTAATTCTGACCTATGCCTTTATATTAGGAATAGGAATCGATATATTTGAGATGTCTGGTGGAATTAATGCATTTGCTACGGTATTTATTGCATTTATAAGACCCTTTATAGTGAATGTGATTAATATGGGGAATAATGAGGAGGCGGAAAATGTAAAATTATTTAGATTTAATTTTATTCAGTGGTTTATATACTTAGCCACTCTTATCTTTAGCCATCATTTTATTGTTTTAATTTTAGAAAAATTCAGTTTCGATAATATATCTCATACTTTAAGACAAAGTGCTATTGGAGCTTTGATTACACTAATAGTCATTGGAATTTATATTATATTATTTCCACCTAAAAGATCGCATGAATTCTAATGAAAAGAACCACACTTTTCTTCAGTTTACTTATTATCATAGCCATCGTCTTTATTGCACGCTTGGCTTATTTGCAATTATATACAGATAAATATATTCTAAACGCTTTTAATACTTCTATAAAAAGAGAAGTGTTATACCCCAAAAGAGGTGATATCCTAGACAGAGATGGTGAATTATTAGTAACGAATAGTTATGATTACGAAATTCAGATTACACCCGCGTTATTAGAAAAAGGTTTTGACACCATTCGATTTAGCCAATTAATTGGAATGTCTGTAGAAGACTTTAATACGAGAATGGAAGAGCTCAAAAACATGAAGGGCTATTCTAAAGTTGGAACCTTCCCATTGGTACAAGGCATCAACCGTGATGATTTTACTCGTTTTCAGGAGCAAATGTATAAATTTCCAGCCATTGATATCGTAAAACGTCCCAAGAGAGAATACCGCATCAACTCTGCTGGGAATGTTTTAGGCTATATTCAAGAAGTTAATGATAATTATATCGCACGAGATTCTAGTTATTACATGCCTGGAGATTTAGCTGGACAAGCAGGTGTAGAAAAATCATATGAGGAGGTATTGCGAGGACAAAAAGGGTTTAGATACATCAAAAAGGATATACGCTTAAGGAATATTGGCCCTTATAAAAATGGGGAAAATGATATCCCAGTTGTGAACGGTAAAACGATTAAATTAAGTCTAGATTACACCATTCAGAAATTAGCAGAAGATTTATTAGTAAATAAAAGAGGGGGTGTGGTAGCTATAGAACCATCAACTGGGGAAATTCTAGCTTTGGCGTCTAGTCCTGTGATCGATCCTAATCGATTTAATATTCCCGGTGAAATATATAGAATGACGCATGATTCTGTATCCAAAATAATGTATGACAGAGCATTACAAGCACAATATCCTCCTGGCTCTCCCTTTAAAGTAATCACGGGACTTGCCGCCTTTGAAATGGGTGTGGTAAATGCTGAAACCTCCTACTCTTGTCATCATGGATTCAGATATGGTAGGGCATTTATGGCTTGTCATTGTGGTAGACCAGCCAATAAAATTGAAATGGCTATTGCCAAATCATGTAACTCCTATTTCTCTAAAGCTTGGATGGATATATTGAAGAAGGATTCCTTGAATATAGAGAAAAGTATTAATCAATGGCATTCGATTATGCAAAGTTTTGGGCTTGGTCGCTATATGGGAACAGATTTACCAGTAGGTAGTAAAGGAAATATTCCGAATGCGGCTTATTATAATCATTTCTTAGGAGAAGGCAAGTGGAATCCCTACTCAATAATCTCTAACGGTATTGGGCAAGGTGAAATACTTACTACACCTATCCAAATGGCTAATTATACCGCAGCTATAGCCAATGAAGGTTGGTTCTACACACCCCATATTGTAAAGGAAATTGACGGAAAACCGATAACCGATTCTGCATATACCACCAAAAATAAAGTGCTTGTAAATCCTAGACATTTTAAACCTATGATAGAGGGAATGAAACAAGTATTTACGCTAGGTACTGGTAGAGGAATCAGAACAGATGCCTTTACCCAAGCAGGGAAAACAGGTACAGCAGAAAACCCACATGGGCAAGATCATTCTATCTTTGTCTTGTTTGCCCCTGTAGAAAACCCAAAAATCGCCATTGCGGTAACGATTGAAAACGGTTATTGGGGATCCCGTTGGGCAGGTCCCATTGCCAGTCTTGTTGCAGAGCAATATCTGACAGATACCATCAAAAGAAAATATCTATATGATAGAATGATAAAAGGTGATTTGAGAAGTGAGTATAGAAGACAAGAAATAGAAAGACTTAAATCGAAAGGATGGTATGAGAAGCCAAAGAAATTTGAGATTGATACAATAACAGGAGATACGATTTATATACATGATATCACGATCTAACAAAGGTCTTGATTGGCCAATAATTATTATAGTTCTTATCATAATGGCTTTTGGAGTAGCCAATATATACAGTGTGGATGCTGATTACGGGATCAAGCAAGTGATACGTATCGGGCTAGGGTTTGTGATGATTTTGGCTTTTACCATCATATCGTCTCTTTCAAGAAACTTTTTTGATATTTATGCCTTTGCTTTTTATCTCATAGGTGTGGCGGCACTTGTGGGTGTGTTATTTGTGGGTAAAGAAATTAATGGAGCTAAAGCGTGGTATTCTATTGGAGGTGTTGGAATACAACCCGTAGAATTGATGAAAATTGCCACTGGGCTCATGATCGCCCATGTAGTCAACATCCCTGGAAATTCATTAGAAAAACCGAACGTCCTATTCACTTGTTTGGCACTGATTGGGATACCAGCAGTTTTGATATTATTACAACCCGACGTAGGTTCATTATTTGTATTTGGCGCATTTTTATTGGCTATGTACCGAGAGGGTATGCATCCAACGATATTATTCATCCCAATTCTTATTGGCTCAGTTTTTCTAGGAAGTATACTGATGAGTCCTACGCCCCTCATGCTTGTTCTAGGGATTATCTTATGGTTTGTAAGCACATTATTTATCTTGATCTTTAGTAAATCTAATCTCTCCTACCAAGGACTATATTCGGCGATTGGCTTGTTTTGTGGTTTAGGAACATACTTTATATTCCTCATGTTTTTCTTCCGGTTTTTCTGGGGAGACTATGATCTTTCAGAACTCTTTGCCTCTAGACACAGTATATTCTATAGTATAACTGCCTTTGGGATGTCGTTAATCTCCTTTATCACAGCGTTGAGTATATACCTATCATTCATTAATTATCATAATACATTATCTAAATTTTCCAAGATAAAAGCGGCGAATACCCGACATTTTCTTACCAGTTGGGTAAGCATTACAGCAGCTTTTCTAGCCTTATTTGCTATAAGTTATTTTGCAGAACCTATTCTTGAGAAATTACCGAAGCACCAAAGAGAAAGAATAATGGTCCTCTTTGAAGGTGAGGCGAAATATAGAGATACTTCGGGTTATAACTTATTGTATTCTAAAACAGCTATTGGATCTGGAGAATTTTGGGGAACTGGCTGGAACAAAGGAACAGTAACTGATGGGAGGTTTGTCCCAGAACAATGGACAGATTATATCTTCTGCACCGTAGGAGAAGAATGGGGATTCGTAGGTAGCTCTATTCTTGTCATTTTATACGCTATACTGATTGGTAGAATATTCTATTTAGCTGAAATACAGAAAACAGTATTCGCTAGGTTTTTTGGATATACTGTAGGCTCAATCATTTTACTCCATTATTTCATCAATATTGGGATGGTGATGGGGTTATTTCCAACCGTTGGAATTCCGTTGCCCTTCTTAAGTTACGGAGGAAGCTCATTATGGGGATTTATGCTCATGCTATTTATATTTCTAAGACTGAATTATGACAACCAACAATCTTTTATTTAAAAAAGCTGAGACAATTTCGAAATAATATATAGCGCAAGGAGGTGTAGCCCATAGAACGAATAATAGATAGTTCCTATTTTTTTTCCTTGTTTTCCATTATAGAATAGGATTGGGAAAAATCCTACAAAAGCATATGTCTGTAAAACAGAATAAAACATTCCTATACCCTGAGCAAATATATACTTAACTATCTCTAATTCTCTAAACCAATAAAATACAAAGATTAGAAGTACACCATACCAGCTATAATCTACTCGAAGGAATATGGCAAGAGCCAGAAAGAAAAGGGAAGCTAATATATTTTTGAGGTACTCGTTCTTATGATTATTGAAATAATTGATCCCTACAAGCCCAATCCATAGGGTGAAAAATATATTTTGTCTCGGCAAAAAAATTAGATCATTATAATTGAATAAATCATATGGTATCTCTGAAAATAAAGCCCATAGAAAAACCCTATACATATATTTAGTAATATTTTTAGTATAGAATGTTCCTTCTACAAGCATAAAAGCATACAAAATAAAAGCAATTCGCCCAATAATTCGCAAAATCCAAATTTCTGGAAAGAACATATGGCCTACATGATCAATTACCATTGTAATTAAAGCTATAATCTTGAGATCATAACTATTAAATTGTAATTGAAGATTAAATAGAGCCATTAAAAGCAATTGATGTGTAAATATAAAATAAAAAGGAGATACCTGTATGGAATCTCCCTTTAATAAAAACTATCTTAATAAATCTACTGTTTAAATTCTGAAACTCTTGAGCCTATTTGGATGATTTTATTATCCTTATCTAGCATAAACATCGTTGGTGTAGCATTTACGCCATATTGAACCACAATCGGGCTATCCCACTTTAAAAAGTCAGAATAATTGATCCAATCAAAGTCTTTTGTAGCCTCTTCAAATGCTTTCTTATCCATATCTAAAGATATAGCAATAATTTCCCCGTCATTCTTTTTGAAATCTTTATAAAATTCTTGAACAAAAGGCATTTCATTTAAGCAATGAGGGCACCACGAGGCCCAGAAAATAACTAATTTCTTGTCTGCCTTCACTTTATAAAGAGATTTAGCCCTCGTTCCTTTTAAATCAAAGTTAGGTGCTTTCTTTCCTACTTTGATATTGTTTTGGACTTCTAATAAATCTTTTAGATCTCCTGTTTTTTCACATGTCATGCTATTGGCTTGTTCTACGTACTTCGCAGATAACGCTGTGAATCCATTTCCCTCCAACATACTAATTGCATTAGATAATATATGCTGTCCTCTAGGCGTTTCTGCAACTGCTTCTTCTAGTAAGGTATCTAATGCAGAGCCTATTTTCTCTGTAGCTTCTTCTCTACTTTTAGCTGCACCTAGAGAATTAGAAATATAAACCGATAGCATAGGGGTTAAAAAACCAAAGTTCTCTAAATTTTCATCATCATTCACTAAATGTAGTTTAGCTTTTAACGCTGCTTGACTAGCATCCGCAGCAGAAGACAATTCCTTTAATTCTTCTTTAGTTTTTAAATAGTAATTAATAGGTTCAGAATTAATCACTGGTATTTCTATATCATTAATTCTGGAAATTTCGTCCAACAGATTCTCATAAAAAACATCTCCCTGTCTATAAAAAGAAAGTAAAGGCATAAGAGTATTATCACGCAATCCTTGTAATTGCTGAATTTCATTATACTTGTTTAGCGTTTGATTAATCCCACTACTATAATCAAATGTAAGATTAGGATCCTTTAAATTAGTATTAAAACTAATGTTTTTATTATCCGATACAATCTCAAAAGATCCATTATTTAACTCAAAAGTAATAATCCCTGTGTACTCTATAGGGAATTTATAATGGAATTCGCCATGGTCATTGGTATTAACTCTTTTAAGCAACCTAGAACTACCCTCCTCAAACATCTTGATATGTATAGGAGCATTTTCATACCCTGTAATCTTACCTTCTATATTAAATTGAGCATATCCTACCCCAGCACAGAATAGCACTATTAAAATTATTAATCTTTTCATCTTTTAGTATTTATTTAAAATATACAAACCATACACCAAAAATACAAAAGCCCCATCATAAATGATAGGGCTTATTGAATTATAAGTTAATTAATTATCGTTATGCGATTTTAGCTTGTTTTTTTTTGTAAACAACATATCCAATGATAAGCATTGCTATAGCTATTAATATATAAATATAATTATCTACTGGAACCTCCTCTGGATTACCTCCTGGATTAGGTCCACCTGCAAAGAGTGCATTAGATAGTACTAATGTTATAAAAACTAAAATTGAATTTCTCATTTTTCTAATTTATTTGATTATTTTTTTAGTTACAGTTTCACCATTTTCAGACACTGCCTTTACGATATATACTGAAGAAGCATTATCAAGTGGTAATACATAATCTACTGATGTGTTTACATTAGATTTAGAATGTACCAGTTGGCCTAGCATATTATAAACATAAACCTCTGCAACTTTCCATTCTTTCGCGAATCTCACTTTATATAAATCAGCGTCTTTAAATACTACAGTGCTATCAAAATCATTTACAGTATCATCCACCGCTAACGTAACTGGCGTATCATTCCAATAAATAGCAAAACGATCCTCAGTAGATTCTGTAGCATTGAATGTATAAGCAAAATCCGGGGTAATCTTTTCTATCACACCATTGTATTTATCTTCAAAGTAGAAATGATTTGCAGTATTATTTAAATCCTCACTTAAATCAAATTCAAATATAAACTCACCTGGAGTTGCAACTTGATGTACTATACTGATAGGTTTACCTACATAGTCCTGAGCATTGATACCATTGATATAAACTTTATTATGTTTAAGTGTTGTATCTACAGAACCTTCGGCATTTTCTTGTAATGTATATATCGCATTAACTCTATCATTTAATTGATTAGAATAAGCTTCATTCCCCGCAGATGCTGAAGGTTGGAAAACATTATTCGCAATAATAAATGTGTTACTAAAGGCAGCTAATCCCTCTTTTTTTATTTTTACGTTAACTTGAAATAATCCATCATTCGAAGCATTTGACTTCCTAGCCGTATAAGATATAGCATCTCCATTTGCCGTATTTGACTCAAATGTTTTATTAGAGTCATTCAATGTAAAAGATACATTCCCAGTAGTTTTTACTTGAAATACATGGAATGGTCGAACGATCATAGCCCTTGAATCACCACCCCAGTTTCCATTAACTAAGTTACTAACAATATTAATCGTACTAGAATAATCTGCATTTCCATAATATTCATCAACTCCGAATCCACTTCCTATAGTTTGAGCAACATGTGTTATAGTACCATCTGTAGGTAATGCATCTTTTAGGTTAAGATTTGAGGTATATGGATTACCATAGCTGAATATATTACTTCCATACCCATTGGTTGCATTAACAGACACACCTTTTACATAAACGTCAAAGCCTGCAGGCTTATCCACAGCAAAGTCAGTTACATATGTCAGTGCCCACTCTCCATATTTATTCTTATCAAAGTTAGTAGCAATGGTATACTCAACCCCTGTCAGATTATGAGCACCATTGGCTAGATTACCTTGATATTCTACATTTCTTTCAACTAAATTATAAAACCCCTGATTAACAATATGATATTCATAAGGCAAAAGTACCTCTGATGGTTGCCTATTGTCAATACCCATTGTACCATCATTAGGATATGTGAAAATAGGATTTTTATATCTATTTCTATTGAAAACGCCATTCTTACTATGACTTTGCCATTGTGGACTTAGGATGCCGCTCATAGTGGCCAAATCGGTCGCAGTAACATCTGTAAAAGGTGCCGCTATCGGTTGATTATAAAATATAGAATTATCTGTATTTCTAAAATTAGATTGTACTTGTCCTAATGCTTGAGCTCCCTCCTTGACAATAAGTTGCCCATAAGAGGTTCCGCTATTAAATTCATTGACGAAATTTGACACTAAATCTGCATGATTCGTATCAGCTGCATTATTGAATTGACCTCTTACATTTACATTCCCTTCATTAGAAACTGTTGATGTACCTTGCACCGTATAATCTCCAGTAACATACTTCAAAGTATTTGGTTGCACCTTGACGGTACCACCTACTTGATTCCACTGAGCACTAGCAGGTAATAATACCCCTGCAACAAGTGCTATAGTTAATAAATTTTTTTTCATACCAATTTTGTTTAAGTTTTACTTAACAATTTTATACACTAAACTTTGATGCCAAAAATACTTAGAAATTCAGTAAAAACCTAATTTATATACATGAAACATAATAAATTAACATTAAGATGATTTTTTAATATTCATTAATTTTTCATCAGATAATATATCTTTAGCTATTTCTATTGTCAAGACATATTCATTAGGTAAATCTTCTACATCATACATGATCTCTGTAAATAATTTTTCTGTCAAAGATCTCAAGCCTCTCGCACCTAAACCAAGTTCTAAAGTTTTTTCCACTACAAAATCCAATACTTCATCATCAATGCTAAGTTCTACCTCATCCATAGCAAATAATTTTTTGAACTGCTTGGTAATGGCATTCTTAGGTTCTGTTAAAATGCTCCTTAACGTTTCAGCATCTAATGGATTCAAATGCGTAATTAGAGGCAAACGACCTAATAGTTCTGGGATTAACCCAAAACTTCTTAAATCTTGTGCATTGATATATTGAAGCAACCCTTTCTCATCCCATTTCTGCGCATCTTCCGCTTTAAATCCGATGGCATTGGTATTTAATCTTTTAGCAATATCTTTTTCTATACCCGCAAAAGCACCTCCTGCGATGAACAAGATATTTTTAGTATCCACTTGTATGTATTTTTGATCTGGGTGTTTTCTACCCCCTTGTGGTGGTACATTCACCACGGTTCCTTCTAAAATCTTAAGCATGGCTTGTTGCACCCCTTCTCCAGATACATCTCTAGTAATAGAAGGGTTATCCCCTTTACGAGCTACTTTATCTATCTCATCAATAAAAACAATTCCCTTTTCTGCTTTAGCTACATCATAATCTGCAGATTGCAATAACCGAGTAAGGATAGACTCTACATCTTCTCCCACATATCCCGCTTCCGTTAACACTGTAGCATCTACAATTGTGAAAGGAACATTTAAATCTCTCGCAATAGTTTTAGCTAAAAGAGTCTTACCCGTTCCAGTTTCCCCTACCAACATTACATTTGATTTCTCTATCTCTACATCATCGTCTGTTTCTGGTTGCATCAAACGCTTATAATGATTATAAACAGCTACTGATAATATTTTCTTAGCTTGATCTTGACCGATTACATATTGATCTAAAAAAGCTTTGATCTCTTTAGGCTTCTTTAACTCTAAATCTGCCATCACCTCGGGCGAATGCTGCTGTACTCCTTCTTGCACTACAATATCATGCGCTTGTTCTACACATACATTGCAAATGTGTCCATGCAAACCAGCAATTAGAATATTGGCTTCATCTTCTTTTCGTCCACAAAATGAACAAGTTTTTTCTACTTTTGCCATAATATATTTTGTTCTATAAAGTCTTTTATTTATTTGGAATCTTGCAATATTACGAATATTGGTTGATTTCTATTTGAAATACAATTTGCATAGAATGCAAAAAACCGTCTCTTTTTCAAAAGACGGCTTCTAATAAAAAAATTCTATACCTTAAGCTCTATCTTTTGAGCTTAAAAGTACCTCATCTATCATACCATTTTCTTTTGCTTCATTTGAAGTCATCCAGTAATCACGGTCAGAGCTTTTCTCTACCCATTCATAAGATTTACCAGAATGATCTGCAATAATGGTATATAATTCTTCTTTGATTTTTAACATCTCACGTAGATTGATCTCCATATCCGATGCTACTCCTTGAGCTCCACCAGATGGTTGATGTATCATTACACGAGAGTGCTTTAAAGCTGAACGTTTCCCTTTCTCTCCGGCAACTAATAATACAGCTCCCATAGACGCCGCCATACCAGTACATATTGTAGCTACATCTGGTTTTACAATTTGCATGGTATCATAGATACCTAGACCAGCATACACGCTACCCCCTGGAGAGTTAATGTAAATCTGAATATCCTTGGCAGAATCAACAGATTCTAAAAATAGTAATTGTGCTGTAATGATATTCGCTACTTGGTCATCTACTCCTGTCCCTAAAAAGATTATTCTATCCATCATTAGGCGGGAGAATACATCCATCTGTGCGACATTCATTTTGCGCTCCTCTATAATATATGGAGTAACGTTTTTTATGAAATCATTTAAAGTATTGCTGCTGATATTTTGATCTTTAACAGCAAACTTTTCAAATTCTTTTCCGTAATTCATTAGGCGTTTACTTTTTCGTTTTGTGCTTTTACTTCTTCAATAAATTCATCAAAAGAAACTTCCTTTTCTTCTAATTTCACTTTACTTTTAACCACATCAAGCATTTTAGTAGCAAACACTTGATCTGCTAATTTTTTGTATTCTGACTCATTCTGTAAACTACTGATTGCAATTTGCTTTAATTGGTTATCATCCATTTCTGGACTTGAAACTCCATACATAGCCATTTGTTGCTTCATCATCTCTACAGCTTGGTTCAATACATCATCTTGAGAAACCTCAAGTTCATATTTACTTGCAATCTTTCCTTCAATTAACTGATAACGCATTCCTTTTTCAGAATTCTTGTACATTTCATCTAATTCCTCATCAGTCTTAGACTCTTGCTCATTGAATTTCATCCATTTCTTTAAGAACTCTTCAGGCAATTCAAATTCAGAATTCTCTACAATATCCATTAGAACAGCACCTAAAAGAACACGATCAGATTCACCTTCGTACATCTTTTCAGCTTCTTCCTTTACTCTTGTTCTAAAAGCTTCTTCTGAGTCAACTTCTCCATCACCATAGACTTTATCAAATAATTCTTGATTAATCTCTGCTGGTTCATGATTTGTAATCTCGTTGATTTTAAAAGAAAGTTTCTTTAATTCTTTAGCCTCTTCCTCATCAATTCCCAAAGCGGCGGCTAATTGATTAGGCTCTTTGTACAAGCTCTGTGCTTCAACTTCTACTTTATCTTCTTTCTTCTTACCTGTAAAAGGCTCTTTATTATCTAATTGATTATAGCGGATGGTTGCATGATAGTGATCTGCACCTTCTTCTATCTCACCAGCCTCATTCATTACATGAAACACACCCTTCATCACGGCACCTTCTTGTACCTCGTCCGCTGCTGAAAGTTTACCATATCGTGTAGCAAAATTATCTACATATTTATCTACATCTTCTTCGCTTACCGTAATCTTGTGGTATGGAACTGCCACTTTTTCTAAATCTATATCAAAATCTGGAGCTAATCCCAGATCAAAACTAAATTCTAAATTCTCTGCATCCCAGTCAAAATTCTCGTCTGCCTTCGGTAATGGCTGTCCTAGTAAATCAATTTTATTGTCTCTGATATATTCATCTATACCTGATTGCAATAATTTATTTACTTCTTCATACATCATTGGTTTTTCATACTGTTTTTTGATCAAACTCATAGGAACTTGACCTTTTCTGAAACCTGGTACGTTAGCGTTTTTTCTATAATTCTTAAGCGCACTGTTCACTTTGTCTTCGTAGTCTGTTTTTTCAACAGTTACAGTAAGCACTGCATTTAAATCATCAATCTTAGATTGTGTAAAGTTCATCTATTATAAATTTAGGATTGCAAAGTTACGAAAATTAATTAAAAATCGTTTTATGCATTTCAGGATTAAAATGTTATGATTTTCTATATTTGGTTACATATCGCTTAAATTAAAGAGGCTCTAAAACTTAATTTAGAGCCTCTTTATGGAATATATATTGGTATGAACTAAAATTCTACATTATATTTTTCATCCATTTTAAATGACTCCATAAACTTGGTGGTATAGTTACCAGCAATAAAATCTGGTTCATCCATCATTTGTCTATGAAATGGAACGGTAGTTTTTACGCCCTCCACATAGAACTCATCAAGTGCACGACGCATTTTATTGATAGCCTCATCTCTGGATTGTGCTGTTACGATCAATTTAGCCACCATAGAATCATAATTTGGAGGAATTTGGTAACCTGCATAAATATGCGTATCCACTCTAATTCCATGGCCTCCAGGGATATTTAGGTTTTTAATGATTCCTGGAGAAGGTCTGAAATCCATATAAGGATCTTCTGCATTAATTCTACATTCGATACTATGTAGTTTTGGGAAATAGTTTTTTCCTGATAATTTATCTCCTGCAGCTAATTTAATCTGCTCTCTAATTAAATCATAATCAATAACTTGTTCTGTAATAGGATGTTCTACTTGAATTCGCGTATTCATTTCCATAAAATAGAAATTACGGTCTTTGTCTACTAAAAATTCAACCGTACCTACTCCCTCATACCCAATGTATTTAGCAGCTTTGACAGCAGCAGCTCCCATTCTTTCACGTAATTCATCGGTCATAAATGGAGATGGTGTTTCTTCCAATAACTTCTGATGGCGTCGCTGAATAGAGCAATCTCTCTCTGACATGTGACACGCATTTCCGAATCGGTCGCCTGCGATCTGAATCTCAATATGTCTTGGTTCTTGTATAAGCTTTTCCATATACATACCTCCATTGCCGAAAGCAGCTTCTGCTTCCATCACAGCAGATTCAAAAGCATCCTTTAGGTTTTCTTTTTTCCAAACAGCGCGCATACCCTTACCACCACCACCAGCGGTAGCTTTTATCATTACGGGGTAGCCCATATCATCTGCTAATTTCTGAGCATCTTGATAATTAGCAATAATCCCGTCTGATCCTGGGACTACAGGAACTCCTGCCTCTTTCATTGTTTCTTTGGCAGTAGACTTATCTCCCATTTTTTCTATGTGTTCTGGCAATGCACCTATGAACTTTAAACCATGCTTTTGGCAGGTTTTAGAAAAGTGTGCATTCTCTGATAAGAATCCATATCCTGGATGAATAGCATCTGCATTAGTGATTTCCGCTGCCGATATTATTCTTGGAATATTTAAATAAGATTCTTTAGAATTTGCAGGACCTATACATACAGCCTCATCTGCAAATCTTACAGGTAAACTTTCTTTGTCCGCTGTTGAATAAACCACTACAGTTTTAATCCCCATCTCTCTAGCTGTGCGTATAATACGCATAGCTATCTCCCCTCTATTGGCAATTAATATTTTTTTGAACATACAGTTTGCTTTTATGAAGGATCAACTAAAAATAAAGGTTGATCATATTCTACTGGCGTAGAATCATCTACCAATATTTTAACTATTTTACCAGAAACCTCTGATTCGATTTCATTAAATAATTTCATTGCCTCTATTATACAAACAGTATCTCCAACTTTTATAGAATCACCAACTTTTACAAATAAGTCCTTATCTGGACTTGGTCTCCTATAAAATGTACCAATCATAGGAGATTTAATCTCTACTAACTTATCATTTACAGGTTCTGCAGATTCTTGCTTAGCTTCTGATTGCACGGCAGGTTCTGCTACTTGCTGCATCTGTGATTGTTGCATTTGTCCTTGTGGCATTCCTGTATAAGTAGAATGAGTGATAACTTGTTCTGGAATGTTTTTGATCTGTATTGCAAAGTCTCCATCTTTAATTTTCACTTCAGCTACTCCAGACTTCGCTACAAATTTTATTAAATTCTGAATTTCTTTAATTTCCATAAGCATGTATATTTAAATCAAAAATAGTAAATTAATTAAAAAAAAATGCAGTTAATTAAATTAACTGCATTTAAATTTAGGTGATAGTAGGATTTAATCCTCTAATAATTCCTCTGTTTCTTTTTCTAAAACAACTTTACCTCTATAGTATAATTTACCATCACTCCAGTGTGCTCTATGCTTCAAATGCATTTCACCTGTTGTTGGGTCTGTTGTTAATGTGGGAACCTCCGCTTTATAGTGGGTTCTTCTTTTATCTCTTCTTGTGGTCGACTGACGTCTTTTAGGATGTGCCATTTCCTTGGTTTTTTTAGTATTAGTTTATAATAATTTCTTTAATGAATCCCATCTTGGATCTATGTCTTCTTCACTTTCGTCTTGTTCCTCTGCTTCATCTATAGCTTTTGGCGCATATTCATCTAATAAATGTAATGCCTCCTCCGCTTCTTCTGATTCTAAATCTGGATGATAATGCTTAATCGGAATATTCAATAATACAAGCTCATATATAAGTTGAGCTACATTAATCCTATTCTCGCCTTGCGGTATCTCCCATACTTCATCATCAGAATCATCAAATTGATGACCGAATTTAACTACCATATCTAACTCCCCTTCTATAGGTTGTCTATATAGTCTGTTTGAAATATCACAGGATAATTCTATATCACCTCTCATCTTAAAATGCAATTCTAGAAAGGTAGTTTTTTTTACCAGTTCTAAATCTACATATATTTCAGGTTTTTCAAACTCCTGTTCAAAAGTAAACAAATCAAAGAACGCTTGTGAGATATCAAACTCAAATGTATGTTTTCCGTCTCTTAACCCGAAAAAGGATACATCATAATTTCTTATCTTCTCCATAATTATTGGGAAGGCAAATTTACATAATTATTTTAATATAACAACTTTATTTACTGATTACTATAAATTAATTATCTCCTCTTGGTAGAAAGCGCATTCTTTTCTAGATTTTCATTCAATTTTCTGTTATGATAAATTTCAATACCAGTATTCACAGCTTCCACAAATGATCCATCATCTGCTACATTCTTCCCGGCAATATCATAACCTACACCATGATCTGGACTCGTTCTTACAAACGGTAACCCCGCAGTATAATTAACGCCTCTTATGCCGGCAATGGTTTTGAAAGGGATTAAACCTTGATCATGATACATCGCAAGTACAGCATCAACGTTTTGTAAATTCTTAGCAGAGAAATAACTATCTGCCGGATATGGTCCATATGCGTAATGGCCTTCTTCCAATAGTTTTTTAATTGCAGGTATGATAACCTCGGTTTCTTCCATCCCTAATAACCCTTGATCTCCAGCATGAGGATTAACACCTAAAATAGCAATAATAGGTTTACCCACATTAAAATCCCGCTGCAACGAACCTGCAATAAGTCTATATTTCTGTGCAATAATATCCTGATTCAATGCTGATGCAACTTCCTTGAGTGGAATGTGCTGAGTCACCAATCCAACTTTAATATCTTCATGAACCATGAACATTAAATTATGTCCTCCCCATTTTTTCTCAAGATATTCTGTATGACCAGGAAAGTCAAATCCCTCTGACTGAATATTGGATTTATTGATGGGCGCTGTTACCAACAAATCACAGTGACCGTCTATCACAGCTTGTGTAGCATATTCTAATGAAGAAAATGCAACTTTACCAGCCTCTATAGTATCTACTCCAAATGAAACAAAAAAATCACTACACACAGAATCAAAAACATTCACTTTATCTGGTACGATGTCCTGAAAATCGCTTATCTGTTTAGCAAAAAGACCTATATTAAAATGTTTTTTATAGAATAACCATAGTTTCCAAGGACAAAAAACAACATACGTTGCCTCTTTCTGGATATCTCTACGCTCTAAAGTTTTTAAAATTATCTCTGAACCAATTCCATTAGGATCCCCTATGGAAATGGCTATAATTGGTTTCTTATTCATATCTACTACAAAAAAGAAAGATACAAAATTCAAAATAAATGAACTTTGTATCTTTTTATAAAATTTAATTAGTGTGTTCTAAAATGGATATTCGTACACTTTACTTTCATGATATAATGGGTTTCCTTTCGGTTCAAGTTTTAACTTAGTAAGTGCATTCATCACTACAAAGACAAATAAACCTCCTACGAAGAAAAAGGCTCCGAATTCTAATAACCCAAATGTACCCCAAGGACCAACTGTACCAGGCGACATTTGATTAAAGAAATCCCACCAATGACCAAGAATAACGACAAATGCTAGTACCGTAACTACCGTATAATTACGCTTAATAGAACTAGATATTAAGGCTAAGAAAGGTACAACAACATTCAATATTAACATATTATAATAAGACCAATCGTACTCCACATTTCTTTGTTGAAAGTATACAGCCTCTTCTGGAATATTTGCATACCATATAAGCTCAAATTGACATAACCATAAATAACCCCAAAGTAAACTGAAACCGAATAAATACTTGGTTAAATCATGCAAGTGATTGTCATTAAATACAGGTAAGAATCCACCTTTCTTTAAATGAATTGCAATCAATGTGAAAATAGCTATGGCGGTCACTAAATAACTTACCATTACATACCAACCAAATAGTGTACTATACCAGTGTGGATCTATTGACATTACCCAATCCCAACCAGAAGCCATTGAAGTTAAAGCAAATATAACGATTGCAATTACTCCCCATTTATATAACGACCAATAGTTTTCAGTTGTAGGATTTTCATCTAATATTCTAGATTTTTTTCTTAACATCCAAGCCGCAAAAATCCAGAGTAATAGATAAATTACAGATCTAATCAACCAGAAAGGTGTGTTTAACCAAGGCTCTTTAGTCTTAAGAAATTTGTCAAAGTTTTCACTTTCAAAGTTTCTTAAATCTAAATCCATCCAGTGATATAGATGATTTAAATGAAATGCTGAACCTACTAAAACTATTAACATTAAAACTGCTCCATATGGTAAAAATGCAGTAACCGCTTCCATAATTCTAGTCACGATTACAGACCACCCTGCTTGTGAAACATGTTGTATTGCAAGAAAAAACATAGCTGCTGCTGCTACTCCAGTAAACATAAAAGAAGCAATTAATAACGCAGACCATGGTTTATTATGATATTTATGTAACAAATGTTCTGCATGGTGATCCACATGAGCGGCTCCTGCCTCACCATGTATGCCATTTACCTCGTGGTGTCCCTCTCCAGAATCTACCACATGCTCTTGTTGAACATGAAATACCTCTGGATTTTGAGCCATTTGTTCTTGTACATAATCCATTCCATTGGACGAATTCATGAAGTAACCAGCAACGAAAAGGATTAATCCCAATCCCATTGCTATAAGGGCTATCATTCTCAACTTAGGTGCAAAAGTATACATATCTCTTTTTTAACCTTTAATTAATTATTATTCTTTAAATGCATCACATACTCTGCAACACGCCATCTATCTTCTTGATTCAATTGAGACGCATAAGATCCCATAGCGTTTCTACCATACATTATTACATGATAAACTGAACCTACATTAATGTCTCTCGTAGCATAATCTGGAACTCCTACATAAGCTCCTGTGACAACAATGCTTCCTTGACCATCACCTTTTACACCATGACAAGTAGCACAAACTTGATTAAATAATTTTTCTCCTCTGGCTAAATTCTTTTCACGATTATTAGCATCTAGCGGTGATGTTAATAATTTAGAAGCTTCATAACCTTCATTAGAATCTGGTAAAGTATAAGGTAATAAACCAGAATTCGTATGAGGTACCGTACCTTCTACAGGTGTTAATGCAGACATATCAAAATTTTCTGAAAAAACATTCACATTGGATGTTTCACTATAATCTGGGTAACCAAAATTAGCTTTTTGATAAGGCTCATATGCCACAGAATAATACATATCTGGCATAAAAACAACTGCAGGAGATTTATCTGGTCCACTACACGAGCTTACTAAAGCTCCAATTATCATTATAATTATAAATCTTTTCATCGTATCCCTTTTCTATTGAAATTTCTTAACAGTTATCTCTTCAGCTCCTGTTTCAATAAACATATCCTTTAGGCGATCCACATCATCTGATTCAATCTCAATAAGAAATTTATCATCTGTAGTGCGTGGATCAGGATTCATTGTTTTAGCTCCTGGATATAACCCACTTCTTAATAAATAGGTAATACACATAAAATGCGCAGCGAAAAACACAGTCATCTCAAACATAGGTACTGCAAATGCCGTAACATTTTCTGCCCATGAGAAACTAGGTTTTCCTCCAATATCTTGTGGCCAATCATAGTTCATCATGTACCAAGTCGTAATGGACATTAAAATTAATCCATACGCACCGTATATAAACGCTAGATCAGAAATTCGAGTTTTCTTTAACCCTAACGCCTTATCTAAGCCGTGAACTGGAAATGGTGTATAAACCTCATTTATTTTAACACCTTTTTTTCTAAGAGATTTAACTGCGCTTACTAGCACATCATCATCTCCATATAGGCCGTATATCTTAGTGTTCATGTTCATCATGCTCATGTTCTGTGTGATGTTTCTTATAACTTTCTCCTGATGACTTCAAAATTGTTTTCAACTCCGCTTGTGCTATTACAGGGAATGTTCTAGCATATAATAAATATAATACAGAGAAGAAACCAATTGTTCCTATAAATACTCCTACATCTACAAAAGACGGCATAAACATCGTCCAAGATGAAGGTAAATAATCTCTACTCAAGTTGATTACAATAATATCGAAACGCTCAAACCACATACCAATATTAATAACGATAGATACAATGAATGTCCATAAGAAGTTTCTTCTCAAAGGACGAATCCATAGAGACATTGGTATGATAACGTTACATAGAATTAATAACCAGAATGCCCACCAATATGGTCCCGTAGCAGCACCTACTGTAAAGTATGTGAAATCCTCATATCTAGAACCAGAATACCATGCTACGAAAAACTCTGTTAAATATGCCACCGTTACCATACCTCCTGTTACGAGGATCACGATATTCATATACTCTATATGTTTTCTAGTGATATAATCTTCTAACCCAATAACTTTACGTGCAACTCCTAAGAGCGTCTGTACCATGGCAAAACCAGAGAAAATAGCTCCAGCAACGAAGTAAGGTGGATAAATAGTAGAGTGCCAACCTTTAATTACAGATGTAGCAAAGTCAAAAGATACTGTTGTATGCACAGAGAATACTAATGGTGTAGCTAATCCTGCCAATACCAATGAAAGTTCTTCAAATCTCTGCCAATGTTTAGCTTTACCACCCCATCCAAATGCCAGAATACTATATATTCTTTTAGTTACTGGTTTAGTAGCTCTATCTCTAATCATTGCAAAATCAGGGATTAGTCCCATATACCAGAACACTACCGATACAGAGAAGTAAGTGGAAATTGCAAATACGTCCCATAATAATGGAGAGTTAAAGTTTACCCATAATGATCCAAAATTGTTTGGAATTGGGAACACCCAATATCCAACCCATGGACGACCCATATGGATAACTGGAAACAACCCTGCTTGTACCACAGCAAAAATAGTCATGGCCTCCGCAGATCTATTGATAGACATTCTCCATTTCTGTCTAAATAATAACAATACCGCAGAAATTAGTGTACCAGCATGTCCAATACCAACCCACCATACGAAGTTGGTAATATCCCAAGCCCAGTTGATTGTTTTATTCAATCCCCAGACACCTATTCCTGTTCCTACTGTGTATGCAATACATCCAAATCCATATATGAATGCTATCATTGCTAAACTGAAGGCAATCCACCACAATTTACCGGCTCTCGTTTCAACCGGACGTGCAACATCTTCAGTAATATCCTTATAAGTCTTATGACCTAATATAAGCGGTTCCCTGATGGGTGATTCGTAATGACCTGACATAAATTCTATTTAAACCGTTTATTAGTTATTAACTCTATTTCTCACCTTAACATGATAGAATACATTTGGCTTTGTACCAACATCTTCTAACACTTCGTACTTTCTCTGATCTTTCTCTAGCTTTGTAACTTCTGATTCCTCATCATTTATATCACCAAAAATCATGGCACCAGTAGGACATGCATTTGAGCAAGCGGTTTGGAATTCACTATCTGCGACCCTTCTACCATCTTTCTTTGCCTCTAAAATAGCAGCCTGTGTCATTTGAATACACATAGAGCATTTCTCCATAACACCACGTTGTCTTACAACAACATCTGGATTTAACACCATACGACCTAGGTCGTTGTTCATATTGAAATCAAACTTGTCGTTTTGCGCATAGTTAAACCAGTTAAAACGTCTAACTTTATAAGGACAGTTATTTGCACAATATCTAGTACCAATACATCTATTATAAGCCATTTGATTTTGACCTTGTTTACCATGAGAAGTTGCAGCTACAGGACAAACCGTCTCACAAGGAGCATGATTACAGTGCTGACACATCATCGGTTGGAAAATCACATCTGGATTTTTAGCCGCTGGTTTTACAAGAATCTTGTATTGCGATGGCTCATTGTATTCTTCGTCTTTTAATGCTTCTTTTTGAGTATATGGATATCTCTCTGGATGCTCTTCAGACATGGCATCTGCATAATATCTATCTATACGCAACCAGTGCATATCTCTTGATCTCCTCACTTCTTCTTTACCTACAACCGGTACATTATTTTCTGCATGACAAGCAATAACACACGCACCACACCCTGTACAAGAGTTGAGGTCAATAGATAATTTAAAGTGTGGACCTACAGAACGATCAAAATTTCTCCATAACGTCACTTCTTCTACAGGTGTATCTTGACCAGCAAAAGTGTCCATGGTAGGTTGTTCGTTCCATTCGTGTGCAGGTTGATTGATGAAATCTTCTAAAGAAACTTCTCTAGCAATCTCATACCTACCCATCAAAGTATTCATCATTTGCACATTTGCAAATTCGTGAGAACCTTCTGCTACATTAAATGATTCAATAGCATGTGTTTTGACACCATCTTTAAATAATGGATAAGCATTTACACCAATTTTATCAAGATCATTAGCTTCTGCAATTTTACCTGTAACGCCATAACCCAAAGCTAGGCCTAAAGATCCTTTTGCTTGACCTGGTTGCACAAATACTGGCGCAGTAATGGTTACTCCATTTACAGTTATCGTATAGTTAGGACCATTAAATTGCATTCTCCCATTTCGCTCATTACCACCATTCCAAGTATCTATACCTAATTCTTGAGCATCCATTGGGCTCATAGTTAAGTAATTATCCCAAGACGTTCTAGTGATAGGATCTGGAAACTCTTGTAACCAAGGATTGGTAGCTTGTCTACCATCTCCCATACCAACTTTGGTATATAATTGCAACTCCCAATCAGCAGTTTTTGTTGCTTTTAACTGTGAAGCTGCATTGGATACACTAGCACCTGTAAAACTAACACCAGTATCTGCGGAACCTACATTAGATATACCACCGTCATATAATGCTTGATTAAATGACTTACCATTCAATATATTACTAGACCAATATTTCTTTAAGTAGTTATAATATGAATTTTCATCACCAATCTGCATCGCTGCAGCTACTGTCGCAATAGCAACCTGTGCTGAATCTTTAACAGCGCTGGTTGTGTTATTATTTAAAGACAAACTATCTGAAACATTTTCACCGACCACAATATTGGTATCGGCATTGATCCAGGTAATTAATGAATCTTGTAGTTGTCTTGTATTAAATATTTGTTGAATGGTAGGTTGCTGTAAACTATATTCACCAGACATAGGATTAAAGTCACCCCATGACTCTAACCAATGTGGAACAGGAGCCACAACATTTACATTTTTAGAAGTTTCATTATCTTGACTATTCATAGCCACAGATACTGGAATTTTCTTTAAAGCATCTAGTAAATTTTGCCCATAGAAAGAGTGAGCTACCGGATTGCTTTCAAATATAAATAAAGCACCTACACTACCGTTGGCAGCATCTTTTAAGAATGATTTATATCGAGTGATATTACTTTCTTTTAAAAGATTCCATTTACCAGTGATAGCCGATGAAGAAAGAGCTGCATTAATAGCATTAGCTACTATATAAGCTTCTTTATTACCATCTGCAAAAACCACAGCATTAGAAGCATGTGATTTTAATTCTTTAGCTATCGCCTTTCCTTCTTCTGTGGATGCAGTTCCGCCAGAAATAGCGGCATATACATCAGCTAAAATTTGATAGACTTTAGATGGTTTGGCTGGAATTCTTGAGTCTGCATTTGCGCCAGTCATAGACAAGTTCGACTCAACCTGAATATGTCTTAACATGCTATTACCAGGTTTACGTGCTGTAGCATACTCCTGCTCCATGCTTACTCCAGACCAATCATTTAAAAAGTCTGCATTGAATGAAACTACCAATTTAGAATTAGAGATATCATATGCAGGTAATGCACGTTTTCCAAAGCTTTCCTCGGCTGCATCTAAAGCTGGGCTATAGTCAACAGCGTCATATATAACGTGTTCTACATTTCCATACTTAGAACTAAATTGCTGAATTAGGCTTTTGGTTGAGGGACTAGGAATTGATGGCGTTAATAGAACAGCTTTTTTACTTCCTAAAGAAGATAACTGTTTTAAAACAACTGCATCCACTTCATCCCATGAAGAGTCCTTGCCATTAATTTTGGGATTTCTAAGCTTGTTAGAGTCATATAATGACAATACAGATGCTTGAACTCTCGCATTGGTATTACCCAATGACCCAGCATTTTTATTAGGTTCTATCTTGATTGGTCTACCCTCTCTAGTTTTAACCAGTACATTCGCATAGTCATAACCATCATACATTGCTGTTGCATAATATGTTGGTACACCAGGCGTAACCTCTTGTGGTTTTACCACATAAGGTACTGATTTTACTATAGGCGCCTCACAAGCTGCTAATGTAGCTGCTGCGGTACTAAACCCTAAGTACTTAAGGAAATCTCGACGTGAAGTCTTAGAAGATTCCAGTGACTCTTTTTTCTCTAGAAAGCCGTCTACTGGTAAATCTTCTGCGAATTCATTCTCAGCCAACTCTGCTGTAAGAGACTGATTCTGCAATTCCTCTATACTCCTCCAATATCTTTTCTTCGAAGCCATGTAACTTCCTTTATTGATTTAAATTAATATTTAATAATGACACTTACCACACTCTAAACCACCGATCGCATCTACTGTGATGGTCGCTTCTTCACCATATTCTTGTTTAAGCTTCTCATGAAGTTGAGCATAATATTCTTTATTGTATTCATTGTTCATGTCCACTTCCGTCTCACGGTGACATTCAATACACCATCCCATGGTGAAATCATTAGCCATCTCAACCTCATCCATCTGATCTACTCTGCCGTGACATGCATAACATACCTGATCCACGCCTTTCGCATTCTTGATGGCATCTTCACCAGCTACCACGTGTTGCGCATGATTAAAGTAAACGAAATCTGGCATATTGTGAATTCTAGTCCACTCTATAGGATCATGCTCATCAGAATAAGTTAAATTATCCTTATCAAACCCAATTGCTTGATAGATTTTTTGCATTTCCTCGGTATAGAATTCCTTACTTTTACCCTCTTCTACATAGTCCCCAGTATATTCTTGAATCTGATAGTGACAGTTCATACATAAATTGGTTGACGGTATACCTGATACTTTCCCATACTTCGCAGAACTATGACAATATTGACAATCGATACCTTGCTC
Source organism: Weeksellaceae bacterium (assembly GCA_051011115.1). Lineage (GTDB taxonomy): Bacteria > Bacteroidota > Bacteroidia > Flavobacteriales > Weeksellaceae > Profundicola. Next base: position 11,109 of record JBPCUN010000009.1, on the reverse strand, counting down.
ACCCGCGTGAATTCTATGAGAGAAATATATAGGTTGTTCTGGTTTATAACCTTTATCTACACCTATATTAATCATAAACATCCACAAGCCGTAGAAAACAAGCAATCCTAATATACCTAAAACAGCATAAGCGAATTTCTTATTTTTTTCAAATACATCTGCAAAAGAAGTATCCTCACTCCCTCCAAGTTCTGTGCTTTCTGTTTTAGTAAGTTTTACAAGCGTATTTACTTTTACTAACAACCAAATTAACAAGGCTGCCAAAACAGCAAACCCAATAATTAGTGCACCAACCGGTAAACTGCTAGTATCTGTATCTGTAGCTACAGGCGCTTCTTCTTTCGGCTCCTCCACAACAGGCGGATTTGAAGTATAAGCTAAGATGTCGTCTATATCCGTTTCACTTAATTGAGGGAACGCAGTCATTAAGACTTGATTATTCTCCTCATAAACTTGAATTGCATACGCATCACCTGAAGCTCGTAAGGCTTCATTATCTTTGATCCAGCTATGCAGCCAATCTCGACCAAGACCTTGATCTTGTTGTAATCTTTCTACCACTCCCCCTAGAGCAGGTCCAACTAGCTTTTTATCTAGCGCATGACAGGCAGCACAATTTGCATTGTACAGTTCTTGTCCTTTACTAGGATCACCAGTTATTGCTTCTCCTTCTTGAGCGAAAGACCAAGAGAATGCCACGGCAAATAAGATTGCCGCTAAATACTTCCATTTAAATTGTTCCCAATACACCATATCTACAAAAGTTGAGATTCTGACAGGTTTGTTAATAATGAACAAAAATAAAATAGTCTGTTAAATTATCCCTAAAAAAAGGCATTAGTTATCACTCCACCATGTCAATTTAAATTTAATCTAAATTAGGTAATTTACAAGTCCCTGAACAGGTTTATTTTATAAAATCTATCATAATTTTAACTCACATTATATAAACTACTTTTATATTTGCAAAAATTAAAATCTTATGAAGTTTATACTATCAATAGTAATATGTGTCGTTCAGCTTGGTTTTTTACATGCTCAATTGCATGTTCAAGATACTATATCGGGAGGCAGTTACACTATTACTGCGAATGCAATGATTGATTCTTTGGTTCAAAAAACTACCAGAGCTAAATGTTATAAGCCTACGGAAACTATCATAAAACCTGCGAAAGAGAATGAAAACTTCGACCCATGTGCCAATAGCCAAAAAGTAATGGGCTATAAGATACAAATCATGTATACTAAAGATAGAAATACAGCTAGTCGCACGAGAGCTGAATTTGCTAGAAGTTTTCCGAACTTGGTACCAGAAATGGTCTATACACAACCAGATTACAGGGTAATGGCTGGAGATTATTTCACAAAAAGATCTGCTGCAATGGATCTAAATGCAGTAAAAAGAAAGTATCCTGGTGCATTTTTAGTACAATGGAGAGTTTGGTGTAGAAAGGCTAAATAATTTCAAATACAATATCATACCGATCTATTTAATAAACCGTCTAGATATTGCTTGAGCGCCGTTAATTTCATCACTTTTTTAATAATTTTCTGGCGCTTATCTTCACTAATATCATGATTCTGAAGCTCTTGTCTTGTGGTTTTTATTAGATTATCTAGCAATAATCTTTTGTAATTATAGATTACCTCCTGTGTTTTCTTAGATAAATGATCTTTCTCTGTAGGTACTATAATCCCTTGCCTTTCCCAAGATGATAACTTATATTTATCAAAGAAAAAGCCAGAGGCTAATTGACTGAGTTTTTCATTCTCATGGCGGATAAAAAAATCCCCCATTCGATGCTCATCTCCATCTTGGAGACCTTTTTTGATTTCTATCAACATATCTTGATAATATGGAACTGTAAAATGTATATCATCACTTTCTAATTGCCATATAATCTCTTGACTTACAGTAGATTTATAAACTTTAGTTGAATCGTCATGATGAGGAACCTCAATCTGCTCGTCTCCAAATCGAATCATCAATTTCAACAATTCATCTTCTAATACCACAAAAGGATTTACAGCCGTTTCTTGATCTTTTTTAGCAACTTGTAAATTACCTTCGGGGTTGTAATTAGGCTTGTTTCTATTTCCTTTTTCTTGTTCATTTAACTTGATAGAAAGTTGCGTAAACAATAATTCTTCTCTAATATTGAGGATAGACGAAGCCTCTTGCACATACAACTCTCGCTGAATCAGGTTGGGAATCAAAGCTATACTATCGATAATGCTTTGAATCATCTGTGTATTCTTGGCGGGATCGGAACCAGCCTCTTCTTTTAAAATTTTTACCTTGAATCTGATGAAATCAGTGGCATTTTCCTTAAAGAAAGTTTGAAGCTCTGTATCACTATGTTTTTTCGCAAAGGAATCTGGGTCTTCTCCCTTAGGAAGCATTATCACACGCACATTCAACTCTTGTTCTAAAATCAAATCAATCCCTCTAAAGGAGGCTTTAAGCCCCGCTGGGTCTCCATCAAAAACAAGCGTAAGATTATTAGTGAGCCGCTTTACTAAACGGATTTGATCCTCTGTAAGCGCAGTTCCTGAGCTTGATACCACATTTTCAATACCGGATTGGTGCATGGATATCACATCGGTATATCCCTCAACCATATAACATTCATCCGCCTTAAGGATAGCTTGTTTGGCTTGATAGATTCCATATAAGATCTTACTCTTATGATAGATTTGATTTTCTGGGGAATTGAGGTATTTAGCAGTTTTTTTATTGTTTCCTAAAATACGTCCTCCAAACCCAAGCGTTCTCCCAGAAAAACTCTGAATTGGGAACATGACTCTTTCTCTGAATCGATCCACTGGCCTATCCTCATTACCTACCGTAAAACCAACTTCTTTTAACGCATCATAAGTGTAGCCCTTTTCCATAGCATAGGAGGTAAAAGCATCCCATTTCTTTGGGGAATATCCTAGTTCAAAAACTTCTATGGTCTTTTTAGTAAAGCCTCTTTCTTTAAAATATGCATAACCGATTGTTCTGCCTTCTTCACTCTCTAATAATTGCTCCTGAAACCATTTTTTGGCAAATGCTGTAATCGCATATTGGTTTTCCCTTTCCTTGGCTTCTGCTACTTGTTCATCGGTACGTTCATAGTCTTCTTCAATTTCTATATTATACCGTTTGGCTAGCCACCTTAGCGCTTCTGGATAGGTAAATTGCTCATGTTCCATGATGAACGTGACCACACTACCACCCTTGCCACTACTGAAATCTTTCCATATCTGTTTGGCGGGTGACACCATAAAAGAAGGACTTTTTTCTTGTGTAAAAGGTGAAAGCCCCTTGTAATTACTTCCAGATTTCTTTAACTGCACAAAATCTCCAATAACCTCCTCTACGCGAGCGGTTTGAAAAATTTGATCTATGGTTTCTTTTGAAATCAATGAATAATTTTTAAAATAAAATACAAAGTATTTTTAAATAAATGAAATTCAGCTTTATTTAAAAAAATGCAAAACTATTAATGTTTACGTTCAACAACGTAGTTTAATAAGGTAAGAAGTGATTGCTTGGCCTCAGAGTCTGGGAATTCATCTAAAATACGAATGGCCCTATCTCTGTAATCAAACATGGCTTGCCTGGCATAATTGAGCCCCCCATGATGCTTTACATATTCTATCACTTCATTGACTCTTTTTTTGTCATTATTATATTTCTTAACAGATCGAATCAACCATTTCTTATCTGCCGTGCTTGCTGTATTGATGCTATAAATCAAAGGTAGGGTCATTTTCTGCTCCTTGATATCGATTCCAATAGGTTTACCAATAATATTAGTGCTGGTGTAATCAAATAAATCATCTTTAATTTGAAAAGCAATTCCTACCAACTCTCCAAAACGATTCATTTTTGTAGCCATCTCTTCTGAACACCCAACTGACCGTGCTCCAGCTTCACAACACGCAGCAATAAGTGTTGCAGTTTTTTGTCTTATAATTTCAAAATAGACTTCTTCAGTGATATCTAAATTTCTGGCCTTTTCAATTTGTAAAAGTTCTCCTTCACTCATTTCTCTAATCGCATTAGATACGACTGTCAATAGGTCAAAATCTTTATGTTCTGTTGCTAATAAAACGCTTTTTGATAATAAATAATCACCTACTAAAACGGCAATTTTATTCTTCCATAAGGCATTAATTGAGAAAAAACCTCTTCTTAAATTACTATCATCTACCACATCATCATGTACTAGGCTAGCTGTGTGAATGAGTTCAATCATCGAGGCACCACGGTAAGTACGTTCAGAAGTTTCTCCAAAAAGTTTAGCCGTTAAAAACACAAACATTGGCCTCATTTGCTTTCCCTTACGACGGACAATGTATTGCATTATCCTATCTAAAAGAGAAACATTGGTCTTCATAGCCCCATAGAACTTACTTTCAAAGATTTTCATCTCTTGGGAGATGGGTGCCTTTATTTTATTTATCGGTTTAGCCAAATCTTAGTTGAATTTTATACATGAAATTTTTGATACAATATTTATAAAACCATTATTTATGCCCTCTGAGCCATAACAAATTTCTTTATTCTCTGCGGAGTAATATTTGACAGCGATACCCTCTACCTGTCCTAATCCTAAAACGCTACCTTTTTCTAATTGAATTATGCTAGAATTATTGAAAAACGAATCAGGAATATTCGACGAAAATTGGTTCATATATATAGAGGAAAAAGGTGTGCTATTGTAACCAACAAGAAATAGATGATGTTTATTTGGCGATTTTACATAAGCAGCGTCTGTCACTAAAAATCCTGTTTCATATCGTTCTATAAAATTTGCAGCTTGTGATGGCATATCGGGCATAAATGGAATCTTATAATGTGCAGTTCCTTTAGTTACCCATTCTTTTGTGAATAGATGTAAATCTCCATTGATAAACACAAAAGCTTCTGTATCAAAATCAGTTTCGTTTAAGCCTAAATTAAAATTTACCTGTTCTGGATAATTAAAATTAAAACTTTTAATGTTATTAATGTTTACTACCTCACCTTTTTTCCTGAGTTCATCAATCGGGAAATAATAAATTTTATTTACATTTTCACGTGCATAATTATTACCAAAATCCCCTATGAAAACAAAGTCATCGCTCAAGGTAATTGCTTCCCAATCTCTGATATTAATCCCTAACTGATAAGTTTGCACTACATTATATGGTTCCGAACCTTGAATTTTATATAATTTATTCTCTCCATCATTATGAGCTAAAAAAAAATCTGAGCCTAAATAATGTAATCCTGAGATTTCATGGAGCTCTTCAGGAGAAATATGAGAATCAATAACCGCTTTATCTTTATCAATAATTTTATCTGTAATCTTGGGTTGACTAAATTCCAAACAATTCCATGCGATGCCATTGTATATTTGTAGACAGTGTTCTGTCGTATTATACAGTAATAATCCCTCTTCGATATTTTGAATTTGGTTTATCTGTGCGGCTGATAGTCTAGGAAATAAAACTCCATCATTCTCTGAGACAACGTCTAACATGGCTTGAGGCTCATTGGTGTTAATACCTACCTGTCCATAGATATAAGTCGATATATTCAATAAAAGGAATATAATAAGTCTCATTATTTAAGTTTAAAGCATCGAATATTTTGTTCTTTGTTACCTAAATCTGAATGAATAGCTTCTGCCGAAATACAAAATTCATTAGGATTCTTGAATGCAACACCTTCTACTTGGCCTAGATCATCGGCAACCCCTATTTTAATAATCGCTTTTGGATTATTTAGCCATTTTTCTGATTTATTTCTAAAATCTGTAAGCATTAAAAAAACTTCTCCATCCCGATTGTAACCTACGATAGCTAATCTCGATTTAAATTTATTCAGCTTGATAACATCTGCTCCTGTGGCCAGAAATCCTAAGTCAAAATTTTCTAATAGCCAAGCTGGCTGAACACCCTTTACCAAATCTAGCGTAAAATGATGCGTTTTTTCGCTCTTCCATTCTTTGGTGAATAAATGTAACTCATCATCGAAATAAACCATGCTTTCCATATCAAAATCATGTTGATATGGTTGTTTATCATAATTTTTCTGCTCTGGATAAAAGAATTGAATAGCTCTAGCTGGTACTTTTTGATCCATCAATGAAGAATCAATACGATCTCGCTTCACAATATATATGGTTTGATCTTTTCTATTTCCGATATTATTCCCAAAATCTCCAATAAAAATTAAAGAATCAGACATGGCGATATCTTCCCAATCTATGTTTTGGGCATCCTCTAATGCAATTGTCTTAAGCTCCGCTAAGTTTTCAGCTGTAAAGGTATAGATTGATGGATCTCCTCCACTATCATTGAATCCATAATAAACCCCATCTTGATATTGTAAACCAGATATTTCATCTAGTTGACTAGGAATCGTTTGTGCAGGTTCTATGATTAAATCTTCATATTGTATTTTACCAATACTTGTTGTGCAAGATGTCAAAAAACAGAAAGCTAAAATGACTGTAAGGATAGTTCTCATACCGATAGTTAATGACCAAATTTAAACAAATTCAAACAAAGTGTATCTTTAATTAACAGTTAACTTATTTTTATTCGCTAATTGCCCACAAGCAGCATCTATATCTTTTCCTCTACTGCGTCTTACGTTTACAATAATATCATGTCTTTCAAGTGATCTTATGTAAGCATCTGTCGTTTCTGGTGGAGCTTGTTGAAAGTTGGGATCTCCAATGCTATTATATTCTATCAAATTAACTTTAACAGGCACCTTCTGGCAAAATCGAACCAATGCTTGTATATCTTCTTGCGTATCATTAATACCTTTCCAAATAATATATTCTAGCGTAATTCTACTACCTGTCTTGTCGTACCAATAAATTAAACTATCCAAGATATCCTCTAAAGGGAACTTCTCACTAAAAGGCATGATTTTGTTTCGCTTTTCCTCTATAGCAGCATGTAAAGAAAGTGCTAGACCAATACGCAAATCTTCATCCGCCAACTTCTCTATCATTTTTGGAATACCTGAAGTAGAAACGGTAATTCTTCTAGGTGACATTCCTAATCCATTAGGATGTGGTGCGGTGATTTTTTTGATAGAATCTACCACATTTTTAAAGTTCAAAAGAGGTTCGCCCATACCCATATACACAATATTGGATAAAGGATGCTGGAAATCTTCTAAACTCTGTTGATTGATCAAACTTACTTGATCTACAATCTCTGCAGCTGTTAAGTTACGCATTCTCTTCAAACGAGAAGTAGCACAGAAAGTACAGTCTAAACTACAACCTACTTGGGAAGAAACACAGGCCGTAGTACGCGAATCCGTAGGAATCAATACGGATTCTACTACGTTACCATCAAATAATTTGACAGCATTCTTGATGGTTCCATCCTGGCTTTTCTGATGTTCTTCTAAAGTGATAGGTTGTATCACAAAATGTTCTGCCAGCTTTTCTCTTAACTCTTTAGATATGCTGGTCATTTCATCAAATGAATGTGCATTTTTATTCCACAACCACTCATAGATTTGTTTAGCCCTAAAAGCTTTTTCTCCATGTGATGTGATAAAATCAGTAAGTTCCTCGATGGTTATTTGTCGTATGTCTTTTGGCGTTGCGATAGTTTTTAAATTATTTCAGATTATATAATGGATTGCAAAGATACAAAACTGATAAGCATGTTGACATCTAAAAAAAGCAACCTGATATATCAGATTGCTTTAAATAATTTTGAAAATATTTGGAATTAAATAATTAACATGGAATCTCCATAAGAATAAAATTTATATTCTTCTTTAATCGCCTCTTTATAGGCTCTCATTACTAAATCATGACCAGCAAATGCAGAAATCATCATTAGCAAAGTGGAGCGTGGCGTATGAAAGTTCGTTATCATAGCATTTGCAATACTAAAGTCATACGGAGGATGAATGTATTTATTGGTCCAACCATCATATGTATTTAAGTAACCATTGGCAGAGACGGCAGACTCAATAGAACGCATTGAAGTCGTACCCACAGCACAAATTCTTCTTTTCTCATCAATAGCACGATTCACACGGTCAGCTGTTTCTTGAGTGATTACAACTCTTTCTGACTCCATTTTATGTTTAGTCAAATCTTCTACCTCTACTGGGGCAAAAGTACCTAAACCAATATGCAAAGTAACCTCTGCAAAGTCTACTCCTTTGATCTCTAATCTTTTCATCAAATGTTTAGAGAAATGCAAACCAGCTGTGGGTGCTGCGACTGCTCCTTCTTCTTTAGCGAAAATTGTCTGATATCTTTCCTTATCGTCTTCATCGGCTTCTCTTTTGATGTACTTGGGTAACGGTGTAGTTCCTAATTTCTTAAGAAGCTCACGATACTCTTCATAAGGACCATCATATAAAAATCTTAAAGTTCTACCTCTAGAAGTTGTATTATCCACTACTTCTGCTACCAATTCATCATTATCCCCGAAGAAAAGCTTGTTACCGATACGTATTTTACGCGCTGGATCTACTAAAACGTCCCATAAACGCATTTCCTTATCTAATTCTCTTAGAAGAAAAACCTCTATTTTAGCTCCTGTCTTTTCTTTATTACCAAATAACCTTGCTGGGAAAACCTTGGTATTATTCATGATCATTACATCATCTTCTTCAAAGTAATCAATAAGGTCCTTGAATAATTTATGTTCGAATGTTCCTTCTTTTCGATTTAAAACCATCATACGTGCTTCATCACGATACTCTGATGGACGTTCTGCCAGAAGTTTTTCTGGAAGTTTAAAATCGAAATCAGATGTTTTCATTTTCATATATACACATTTTTTGCAGGAATGCAAATATAATATTTTTTTATAAGGTTGTTGTTAGTTCTTGATAAGAATTAGTAAAAGAAAACTTTCTAAAATGCTTTATAAATACCTATTAAACAAAAAATAATTAACGCTAGTTGTATAAAGTTTGAATTTTTTTCTTGAATTCCTCCGTAAATTCTTTTTGTTGTTCCCTTAAAGCTTTCTCTGTTTTGGGCAATATGTAATCAAATAACACAGTCTCATCCTCTTGGGTAAAGACAATTAGTTGTTCCTCTCCATTAATTAATTGGGCAAAAATATCCCACATAGATTGATCTTTTAATCTTAATAAATCAAAAAATGGTTTGGCTTTAATTTCTACTTTTTTCATCCCTTTAAAAATAATAGTTGAATACTGTTTAATCCTGATTATCGGTTAGGTTTGATTTTTCTAAAACCTTTTCTCTCATAACTAAATAAACAAAACTTGCAATGAAAGAAAATCCTGTAAGAAAAATAATCCAAGTAAACTTATCTCTGATTGGGTTTTGGATTAAATCTACCAAGACTGCCAGAAAAGGAACAAATAACAAAACTACTGCAATATACAACCAGCTCATGTCAATGGGTATATCTTGAAATTTATTGTAAAATAAGCCTATCAACATCGCATTGCCAATCCCGGACATTCCCACCAATAGCTTCTTGGGTAGTATAAGTGGTTTAGCTATCATTCTTCTTCACTTTGAATTTGATCTACTTCTTCTTTATACTTTCTAAAAGTATCCCATCCTTGCGAAGTTAAAGGTATCTTGGTTTGATTACCTCTACCTATAATATGGCTACCCTCTTCTTGTGGCACGGCATGGCCAATAACGGTAAAATTTGGATTTCCCTTAATTTTATCAAAATCATCCAAAGAAATAGTGAACAACAATTCATAGTCCTCTCCTCCATTCAGGGCAGCTATAGTGGCGTTAATATTGAATTCTTCTCCAGCATTAATCACTTGTTGATCTAATGGTATTTTCTCTTCAAAAATATGGAATCCGACCCCACTTTGCTCGGCTAAATGTAATGTTTCTGAAGCTAAACCGTCAGAAATATCAATCATTGCCGTTGGTAGAATTTCTAATTTTTCTAGCAATTCTACCATATCTATTCTGGCTTCTGGTTTCAACTGCCTACCAATGATATAATCGTATGGCGTAAGATCTGGCTGAACTTGTGGATTTACCTTCCATACCTCATTTTCCCTTTCTAATATCTGCAAACCAAAATATGCCCCTCCTAAATCACCACTAACAACCAATAAGTCTTTATCCTTGGCACCACTTCTATAGACTAATTTTTCCGCTTTCTGATGACCGATGGCAGTAATGTTTATCACTAATCCAGAACGAGATGAAGTGGTATCTCCTCCTACTAAATCTACATTATACGCCTTACAAGCGATCAACATTCCACTCATAAGCTCATCAATCGCCTCTACAGGAAACCTATCAGATACAGCAAGTGAAACAAGCACTTGAGATGGTTTGGCGTTCATAGCACAGATATCACTTACAGATACAGCAATGGATTTAAAGCCTAAATGCTTTAATGGCACATATCCTAGATTAAAATGAACACCTTCTGTAAGGTAATCTGTAGAAATAACCGTCTTTTCATCCTTAAAATCCAATACAGCGGCATCATCTCCGATCCCCTTAAGGGTAGATTCTTGATTTAACTGAACACTTTGCTGTATTCTATGAATTAATCCAAATTCACCGATTTCTGATAACGGGGTATTAGGTAGTTTTTTATCTTCAAACATATTTTAGTCTTTATTATTAAATGATTTTGGCCTTTTAATACGATCCAAAACATAAGTACGAATATCGTAAATAAAAAAAACCCGACAAAGTCGGGTTTCTAACGTCTTAAAGCATCAAAGATATTACTTCAACAACTTTGCTCTATTATCATCTACATCAGCTGCATCAATTAAAGATGGAATCAACTGTGTGCTTAATTTATTCTTCATTTGTGCTTTATAAGCTTGTTTGTTTTGGTTTAAATCTGCACCACTTGGTTTTGACTTACCCTTTACACTTATAAAATATACAGCGTTATTTCCTTCAATTGCATTAGAAGTTTTACCTTCTGCTAATCCCATTGCCGCACCTGCAACTTTAGGCTCAACACCTTGCCCAGCAATGGATGGTTGATTAAAGCTAATTTGTGCATTGGTTACAGTAGAACCGTATTTCTTAGCTATATCATTTAAAGAAATATTCCCTGAATTTTCCGAAGCTATTTTTTCTGCAATTTTCTGATGTTTAATCT
>JBPCUN010000008.1:0-10014 GCA_051011115.1 Weeksellaceae bacterium | reverse complement strand
CTGATACACCTGTCAAGGTTTCTTTGGTTTGGTAAATTCCCCAATTCGCTTTCACATATCCACCATCTTTAGTTCCGTCCGAGAAGCCTAGCATAATCGTCTGCTCTTGACCTCTGCGTTTTAGGTGGTCACTATAAATTGGTAGATTGTATAAGGTATCCATGGTTTTTTCTGCTCCACTTAGGCCTTGCATGGTTTCAAATAAAGGAATGATATCAAAATGAATATCTGAATCGCCATAACCACAATATTTGAATAGCGCATAAACATTTAATACGTCCCAAATTGATTCCGCATTTGAGATGATATAGCGGTGTACTCCTTTCTCTCCGTTTTTCGCTTGTATATTTTTTAATTGATATACATTGCGAATGGTATCTTGAGTAAGCTCATCGGTGTAATCATCTGCATTTAATTTTAGAGATTTTTGAGTTAAATAAATTAATCGCTCATCATCCGATAACGCATCATAATCTTTCTCAAATTCTTGTTGAAATATTTCCCTAATAATCCTATCATGTATAGAGCTATCTTGTCTAATGTCTAGCGTTGCAAAATGATACCCAAACATGCGAACTCTAGTAATGAAATCAACTAACGAATCTATAAAAAGGCCGTTATATTTATCTTCTACCAATTCCTTGATTCCTTTTAATTTGTGAATCAAATCTTCTAGGGAAATTCCAGTCTTGTCATAGAATATCATTTCATAAAGTGCATCACTTAATTCTTCTAGAGAAGTACTAACACCTTTGAAGGTGAATTGGTTCTTCAATATTTTTAAATGATTATAGTAGCTCTTCAATATAGAAACACGTAATTCATTCGCAACTTTAGCTGTTGTTTCTGCCTTTACAAATGGGTTTCCATCTCGATCCCCTCCAGGCCAAAAACCTAATTGTACCAATTGAGCGTTGGCCTCTACCACCTCATCACCATAAAGTTCTCTCACAGTAGCCATTAGTTCTCCTAAGGTATCGTAATAAACATGACGTAAGTAATAAATAATGCTTAATGCCTCATCATACGGCGTAGGCTTACTATCCGCTACAAAAGGAGTGAGCCCCAATTGCTGTAAAGTGGCATCAATATCTGCTACCGAATCAATTTTAATCGCTTCTCTTAATTTATGCAAAATACGCTGTACATCATTAGAATAAAATTGAGTGGGATGTGCGGTAAATACTATCTTCACAACAAACTCTTTTAACTTCTCAATGGTCTCTGGTAATTTACCACGTTCTTCCGCTACTTGTTGAAATTGAACCAAGGTTCCAGATTCATTTTTATCATGCAGTAATCCAAAAGCTGAATCTTCTATACTATCAAATAATACAACTTGTCTTTCTATATATTGTATAATTCTGAATAATAAATCTATTTGCTCTTCTTCAGTGGATAACTCAGTATGTTGTTCAAAAAAATTATCAACAATCTCTATAGGGGTCTTCCCCGCTTGGAATCCTATTTTACTTTCTTCATATAAAAAAGGTAAAAGCATTCCGATATTAGACATCTTATCGTATGGCAGACTCATAAAGAGCGCATTATAAATCTGATATTTATTCTGTATTAATTGTCTAAAAGCTTCTGGTTTATTACTATTCATTGGAATATTCATAAGGGTTATTCAAATATCTATATTCTTGAAAAGATAGCATAAAAAAATCTCGCCAAAAGCGAGATTTTAAGAATTATTTAATCTTTATTGGATTAGTTTGGATTTTGTAATACTACAGAGTTATTAAAAATCAGTGTAGCTTTAGTACCATCTGCCATCTTAGCTGGCTCAATCTTTCTTCCTTTTCTCTTAAGATAGTCCGCAGCTCTTTCTAAAGCTTCTTTTGCTTGAGGTTTAAACACATCATCTCCTCTTTTAGGAGTAATGTTAGATATATAACCTTCAGGTGTTACGTGAAACTCTAATTGTACAGCCACTTGCTTTTTATCGGTATCAGGAAATTCAGTATCCAAATAACGTAAGATATCATTTTGAAGTTCTTGTCCAAAACATTTAATTAACTCACGCTTGTTTCCTCTAAATTTCTCACAGCCAGGATAAACAGCCATATCTGCCACACGGTTTACCGTTACTGGTTCTGTAACCCGCTCTTCCTTAGGTGCCTCTTCTGTTTTAGATTTTAAGTGAGATAAATCTACTTTAGGCCCAGGCTTAGAAGCTACAACTGGTACTTCAGGCGGTGCTACTTTTTGCTCTTTGATTGGCGGTGGTGGCACTGGTTCTGGAGTTTCCTCAATAGCTGTAGGTATTGGCGGCGGTGGTGGCGGTGGTGGCTCATCACTCGGCGGCGGTGGCGGTGGTGGAGTTTCTGGTTCTGGAATCTCGTATAACATTGCTTCTGTATTCACCGTTACTTCTGGCGCTTCTTCAATTACAGCTTGCTTTTCAACTTTCTGATAACTGAATAAACCAAGAACGACCAACAGAACAACGTTAAGCCCACCTAGAAAATAAAGGATATTATTACCCTTTAAACTGGCTTTGTCTGTTTTTTTTACTTCCATGGGTTTCACATTTATGCGACTAAAATAACATTTTATTGTAAGCTATCAAAATACTTTTTTGCAATTAACATTAAATATTTCAAAATGAAATGATCAATTTATTATGATAATACATCATATATCAATATCACACAACCTTTTATATTACTTAAGAAACCTAGATTTTAAGGTATTGTAAATTAAGTAACCTAAAATAATACCAAATATATCTGCCACCCAATCTGCAAGCTCAAATGATCTCCCTGTGGGTAGATAATTTTGCATGATTTCTATTGATATACCATATAAAACCAAAATGCCCGTTAGCATCCAAGGATTTATTTTTGGGTAACTAGGATATATAAATACACCTAATGCCATAAACATAAGTACATGTACAATTTTGTCTATATACTCCTTGAAGGGTATATCTAACTGAATTCCTAAATCACTAACTGGCGCCATCGTCCCATACAAAACAAGTAGCGCCAGTATATATAGAATTAGTTTATAATTCAGTTTTATATTATGCAATGATTTCTTTATATGCTTCTGCATCTAGAAGTTCATCTTCATTCAGATCTGATACCTTCACTTTGATAATCCACCCGTCTCCATAAGGATCTGAATTGACCAACTCTGGCTCATCATCTAATTTCTCATTGATTTCAGTCACTTCTCCACCTACTGGCATAAATAAGTCTGAAACTGTTTTCACAGCTTCTATCGTACCGAATACTTCCCCAAATTCTAAATCATCGCCCTCTGTATCTACATCTACAAAAACAATATCACCTAATTCACTTTGTGCATAATCAGTAATACCGATTACAGCGATGTCGCCTTCAATTCTAAGCCATTCATGGTCTTTGGTGTACTTAAGTTCATTTGGAATGTTCATAATTATAAGTTTTAGTTTCCTAGTTTAAATGTTGCTCTAAGCCCAGCTCTTGTAGTACTAAGCGGAAAAGCTGTTGATATTTTATATTTAGTAATCATTTGATCGTAAAACAAACTTAAGTTTAAGTTTTGACTTAACAACCATTCTGCATTAAATTTTAGAGAAAATAAATTCTGACCTCCCATGATCTGACTTTCATTTTCTAACAATCGCCTAATTTTGGTTTCACTATCTCTTAATGAAAAGTCTAACCTGAAGTTTACATCTCCTTTTAATGTTTTCTTTTTACCCATGTAGCGCATATTCAGTTTCATATCTTTTAAGATATACCCTAACCCTACAATAAACTCATTCCCATAATCCTCTGACAAAGTATAATTACTCATACTCAAAGATACAATTCTATCTTTATTATACTGTGCTCTAAGTTGCATGCTATTACGCAAAGTCAAATCAACTCCAATCAAAGGTGCATAAGCTTCCATCACAGTTACAGCTCCATATTGATTAAGCGAGTAGAAGTTACCGTTACCATCAAGATCGTTTTGATTTGGTGTATTGACCAGACCACTCTCTACGGCAAATCTATTAAGGTTAGAGGTCACCCCAGACACGGTGTAAGATGAACTGTAATTATGAGATAATTGAACGCGATCAAACTTTTTAGCAATCCATGGAATGTTCATCAACCCAGTGTAATTTATATTCCAATTAGGTAACGGTATGCTACGCTTGTATCCGAAGTTTGTCTCAGGAACGGTACTTCCTCTATAAGTAGCCAAAAATGCTGGTACTAATACATCTGCATTGGTAAGTCCTAATCCTTCTGCAAAACCATCTGCGTTCACATCGTTGATACCATACCATAATCTACCTTGTCTTTGAGAAATAGTTTGTGCATTAGCCAGTAATTTATTATATAATGCATCTGCGTCAGAGAATGATTCTCTAAAACTCCAAGTAGACATCGTAAAGTTTTCTTGTCTATTGGCGAATGCTTTTTCAAAACCATAAGAGCCATCAGCTAACAATACATTGTATCCACTTTGATACATATTTTCTACTAGATTCCTACTCGCATTAAAATCTATAATCAAACTAGGAGAAGGTTCTACTTGTAAATTCGCTGTAAAAGTTTCAGACATACTAGACGTATATGGTTCTGATAAATAATCACTCTGGGTTATCCATCCATTTTGTACAGCTGTTTTACGGATGTCATATTGAGAACCAAACATGAAAGATGCATTTGGACCAGGACCATTGCCTCCTTGTCCAATAAAGTTAGGTTCTGCTAATAATCCTGGTAATATAATTCCGCTGTTTCTATTGTAATTGAACTGTCCACGTCTGATGCTTTGCACAGCCATCAACATATAATCTTTGACTGTGAATTTATTTTTCAACTTTACTTTACTCTTATTGATTTTGCGCAATCCATTTTTATTCTTTGCCAAATCTTGCCAGCTTCTATGAATTGAATCTAACTCAGATTGTCTTGCTTGTCGCACAGAATCTACTCTTTGGAAAACGCCGAACTGCATATATAAATCATCAAAATTGAAGTTACCTATCGCTGTAATGGTCTGTGCATTCTGCCCAATGTTTCCTATATTCTCTTCTCTATTATTGGTAACAAAAGTATTCGATAGTCTAGCTCTCCAATCGTATTGGGCAGTATATCCTAATTCCACATCTGCCCATTCAAAGTAAGGTAATAGTCTAATCGGCGTTTTCCAATTTACTTGAAGACGTTGATTATAATTCACAGGTCTACCTACATTCAATAAATTTTTAAAAATCATTTGATCATCTGCATGATTAGACACCACATCAGATAATGTTCTGGTTGCAGAAGTGAAATCTACTCGCAATGATTTAGTTAAATCAAAACCTACATTATACTGCCAATTAAATAAAAAGTTATTGCTAAATATAGGTTTGAATTGAACTGGAGTTCCTGCATTTACGAAGTAAGAATTAATATCTCTATACTGCTGCTCATTATAAGTCCTTACCACATCTGTTCTAAAAGATAATCTTGTAGGAATAGGATTAATGTTAAACTCCTTCACCCATTGTAGGTATCTTGCAGATTGCGCTGTATCATGCACCATTCTCCAATCTTTGAATGGTTCATAATATTTTGGTTTGAAATTATAATTATAATTAAGCGATGCTTGTAAATTTTTTTCTTTGCTGTATGTTGTGAAAATATCTCTGTAATAAGAGGTGTTGTACATGAATGATAAAGAGAAGTTTTCTACATCATAAAATCTAGGATCACGCCTTCCTTGTACTCTTTCTTTTCTTATATTGTTAAAAGCATATGTTGCACGCTTATTATAGGTTCTTACCACCTCTGTTAATTCATCTCTGCGTGGATCCTCATCAAACTCTATATCATTGTCTAATGGATTGAATTTAGGATCTATAAATTCCTCTGCAATAGTATAATTGAATGGTATTTTAACACCCCATTTTTCTGGAAGAAATTTATCTAAATTAACCTGCGTATTGATACTATAATTTTTAATTTCTTCTTGTTGTCTTTCTACTGGACCACGATCAATCGCTCCAAAACCAACTGAAGTTACACTACCTGTAGCATTTACTTGAGCAAAATCTCCTAAGGCTACATTTAAATTAGCCAATGCTGCATAGCCACCTTCATTAGAAACATCAGACAACCGCAACTCATTCACCCAAACAATGGCATCGTTTACATCGCGGTTTCCCGTATTTCTAACCCCAATCATAATCGTAGAAATATTCCCTAAAGATGGACGACCTTTCACATAAATCATTCTACCTTCTTGATCTACCTCAAAAGGAAATCTATCTAGATTATTTGCTTCATAAGCAGAAGTTTTGGCTTTTACAAACTCCTCTGTATTGATGTCTAACATGTTCTCTATTGGCCAAATCGCCGTAGCCGTCTGTGCAGATTTTGCGGTGTACTGCATAGGAATTTCATATTCGTAATAATTATTTGCTAAATCACTACCCAATCGTACAAATAATTTCAAATCTCCACTGGCATCTAATCCTTTGTCACCGGCATGAACGTGAGAAAACATTTTAATCTTCTTGTATCTCCTTAAATCTAAATTGGTGTTTTTGAAAACTCCACGCGCATCATTTGGTTCTAATTTTTGAAGATTCAATACCATAGAGGCTTCATTCTGACTTTGTAATCCAGCATTGGTCTGGAATTCCTCTCTCTGAATTCCAGGAGGTACTACATATGCGGGAAGTCCTAAGGAGTTTTCTTCTATGTTCACACTTCCAATAGAGAAGTCTGCCACATCTGTCTCTTGTTGACCTTCGGGTACTGTAACATCTGGATAAATATTTTTTGAATATCTTCTCCAATCACTGCGTACCATATCAAATGATCCGATACGAATTGTTGTAGTATTTTCAAACCCTTTTAAAATTAAACGCATATAACGTGCAGCTGTAAGCACATCATCCGAAGCTGCTCCTACATTTGCATCGTATTCGCTAACAGGGACTCTAAATAAATACCATTTTACTTGGCTCTTTTGTCCATTTTCAAAATCAACCTCTACTCTTTTTTCGTCTACGATAAATGGATTGTCTAAATTTAGATTTTGTTGACCTAATGCAACCGTATATTGGTTATAATTTTCTATTCTATCTAAATTATAATCTAAATTTATATCCTCTGCATCTGGCGTGGCTGAACCTACCTCAATGGTTTCGGATGGGGTATTAGCTTCCGAGTTATTAAAGTATTTATAACGCACTGGGATATAATTATTATTCGATATAGCACCCCATCTTTCATCCATATAATAAACGAAATCATCTCCTGCTGGATCGACTTCATTGGTGATAGGGTTTACGCTGTTGCTTAAATTAGCAAAACCATCTGCGCTTTTTTCTTCTTCATTACTTAAACCATCATATCCAACATCTTGTAATTTACGTTCCTCACCTTCTGTATCAAATGAGTACAAAATTGGGTAATTGCTTGGTTGTTTTCCCCAAATAGAATATGCTGGATCTATCTCGCTATTATTGATTCCATTCTCGTATTGCAAGTTACCATCTCGCAATAAATCCTCTGATACGTTTCCTAAATGTAATAGTATTTTGGCGTTGGGTGCATTGGACATTCCATCCGCGTATGGATCCATCATCCAAAATTCCACATATTCCACATTCGCTTGAACTAAATTGGTAACACTCAATGGTCTTGTAATCCCAGCCCATGTGAAATCTTTATTTTCATTTTGCCAGTCAGGATTCAGGTTATAAGGTCCTCTTTCATCTGGATAATAAGTAATATCTAAAGTACTAAGATAACTTGGCGTTCCTGCTAAGAAATCTCTGTTGGTAAATAATTCGCTTGCTTTTACTCTACGTGACGCGTGGTTAGACACATCATTATTGGATAATGTAGCATTGCCTCTATCATTATAAAATCTCGGATCTATATTATACCAAGAAAGTAATCTTCTATTATAATTAAGACTAAAATCATCTGGATTGAAGATAGAAGGATCAAATTCATTATTCGGGTTTTCTGCTGTAGCAATAGGGGTTGCTGCCAACTTCCATGAATAAACATCCATTAAACTTATATTGGATTGTGAATCTTCAAAATCATCTATATAGGAGAAATTATTTGGCGTATCATTAATGCCTGGCATTAAATAAGCGCCCTCTGCAGAAAAATTAATTTTAGATGGAACTTCCGTATCCACTAATGGAATCTTATCGGTGATTCTTGTTAACCAATCAGATTCTCCATTATATAACACATTCGCACCAAAGATTGAATTACTTACTGGTTCTGCATTATATTGAGGCTTCTGTTGCGTCCCTGCTGTTCTTTCTGCATAATTCATATAAGTTGCACCTACCAAGAAACGATCAGAAAAGCGATGTTCAACATTTAATCCCATTAAACTACGGGTCTGCATACTAAAGGTTGATCTATTTTCTAAACTAATGTTCACGGGAACACCAGAATCTTTGATCATTTGGTTGATAATCTGTACGCGTCCTAGCTGATAATCTACAGTATAGTCTACACCTTCTACCAGTTCTTGCCCATTAGCTGTAACCTTTACTGAACCTTGTGGAACATTAAAAGCACCTAAAGGAATTCCACTCCCACTAGCGCTCACATATTGTCCCTCTAAATAATAACGATTAACAGCCGTATTCTGCTCAAATCGTATCGGTAATTCATTGTATAATTCATCTAATACATAATCAGAGTCTGTAGTTCCAATCGCATTTGCAATAGTTTTAGCAAAAGGCTCTACCGTGGTGAATATTACTTTACCGTTTTCTTGATCTATCGTAATGCCAGGTATATAATCAAAAAGACCATCCCCAAAAGTTCCATTTCCTGAATCTTGCACCTCTCCATTTCTATTCAGACGATCCATATTCAGTACTTGCAGCAAGGTTTGATCTTCTACGGGTGTTCCTTGCAAATAATTGATAGCACCAGAACCTAAAGATGGATCTTGGTAAAAGACATTTAATCTAAAATCTTCTGGTGATAATTGAAAAGCGTTCAAAGAATAAACATTTTTCATCATCAAGTCCCACATAGGGGAATTGGTATTGACGTTGGTATTGGATTTAATTAACTTCGTGATTAAAAGTTCACTTTGCTGATCCGAAAACTCACCCACCGTGTAAGAAACTCCTGGTTGAGAAGTTAATGTATATTGAAATGAAACGGATAAAAGTTCATTATCATTTAAGGGCTGTCTTAGAGAGATATAACCTAAACTAGGATAATATTTGTATTCTGTAGGCGACAATAACCTAACATTCTCATGCATCATAAAGTGCTCTCCTGCAGTATAAGGATTACCGTTAGCATCTGTAAGGCCAGCACTGCTAATGACATTTTCTGCGGTATTAGAATTTCTGATTCCGCCTAAATTACTTACTTGATTGTATAAAGCATTGTTGTTTGGATAGCTACCAGCATCACCCAAGTCACGTAGTGCAATTGTAGCTCTTCTATTTTTCTGGTTAGCATTTCCTTTATCAATCACCCACAATTCTAGCCTGGTAATATTTACTTGAGAGGATATAATTGGATAATTAGATAAGGATTGATCGTATTGATTTCGGAAGAATTGAGATAAGAAATAATGTTGATTGGCTTCGTAGTCTTTTGCTAAGATTTTGAAGGTATTCACTACACCACCTCCTTGCACCGTAATGTTTCTAGCCTCTGATTGTTGCTGAGAAAACAAAGTAGTTAAATAAGTATTTCCGAATTTAAATTCTCCTTTAGCTCCAAAGAGAGACTGAGCTCCCGTAATTAAGGAGGTACTTAACGGCATACTTACATTACCGAATTCTATATTTTGTATAATATTGTCCTCTCCCCCTTCTGCATTAGGTCTCCAACCAAGATTCATTCTATTTTCAAACCCAAAACCTGCCTGTGTATCGTAGTTTGCTTGTAATTGCAAGTTTTCTCCTACTTTACCCAAAACACTCATTTGGATACGTTGTTGAAGATCAATGGCAAAAGAATTTCTGTTTTGTGGAAGAATCTGTGGATTATCTAATTTTTGAATAAAAACACCTAAGTCGATGGA
>JBPCUN010000007.1:0-6301 GCA_051011115.1 Weeksellaceae bacterium | reverse complement strand
GCGTGAGGTATGAGATTGGGAAAGCGTACGGGGGGAAGGTGCAAATGAGCTGGGGTCCGCCCAGCCAACAAAAAGTTCGAGACACTCCTATGAATATACCCCATATTACGTTTAACTATGTCTAATTTTAGCAATGATATGGGTGTGTTCTCGTCCAGCAATGCATTGGTGAGCTTTATCGAATCTTCATCTGGTTTGTTCTGATATTGCATCCAAAATTTAAAAAATTCTAAAGCTTCTTTTTTATTAGATGGTATAATATCTAATGGCACACCCAACATATAGGTTACATATTTCCAAAGGTGAAAGATGCCTTCCTCTTCTTGTTCACTATAATTAAATTTAAGTTCTGATAACCCATAGAGAAAATATACTGTAAATGCGATATTGGTTGCTACCATATCAGCATGATTGATTGGAATACCATACTTTTCAACTTCCCAATTGGGTTCTTTTTTATTGATCATTATGCGGGAAGCACAATGAACTAACCGTGTTCTAATGCAAGCATTGATACGGCGTTGTTGCGCATCTTTGTCCGTTCTAGAAACATTTACCCAGAAATCGAGGGTGTAGGTTAAACGATTTACCGCTCCTTTTTCTAGCGCACCAGTAGCTACCAATGGTTTGGTAAGATTAGCAAAGTTATATCCACCCAATAAAGCAAAATTTCGCAAAACTAATAAACCTATTAGACCACTACGTTCAGATAATTCACTACCTGATGTGATTAAATCTGAATTTACCCACGATGGGATGCTTTCATAAGATTCTCTAAAATCTAAATAACTGGGAGGTAGCTCTTCATTATTTGAATGATGTAAAGATTGCATAATGGCTCCAAATTCATCATCATCCAACCATTTTTGAACTAAGGTATCTAACTCCTTATCATATGACTCAAAGAGGGAAGTATCATAATTTCCAACTTCTATATCTTCATTGCTCCACTTTATAAAATCCTGACCATTACCTAGTGTCCAGAATTTATCATTAAAATCATTCTTTATCACTTTATCAAATCTTTGGTTTGCTATTATACTTCTGAATATATTCTAATTATACAAATTCTTGACCAATTTTCAGATCATGCTAATAGGATAAATACTATAAATAGATGGAGAACGGACTATAATTTGTAACTACTTGAATTATAGGATAATGAATAGGGTTAAAAGATTTTTTAATATATAATTATTGCTTAATTGGTATATCATCATATTTCTTTAAGTATAGTGGAATGGTGTCCACCAGAAATACAATCCAAGTAGAATAGTATCCTCCTAATAGCAATAAGTTCAGTTAGAAAGAACTGAATATAAATTAAACCCAAATTTTAATTTTTTAATTTTTAAATTAAGATTATCTTTGATTAAATTAATTGGTGGTTTTTCACTTTTAATCAGTGATTTACCTTAATAGGGAAAAAGGTTCAATGCCTTTGCTGTACCCGCAACTGTAAGTTCTATATATTGATAATTGCATTTTGCCACTGGTATATAACTGGGAAGGCGCAATCATTCAAGAACGAGCCAGGATACCTGCCATTTTTTTGATTACAAAGCTTTCGGGAGTTATTGCTTTGGTTTAGATACCTCTCTTGTAGCTTTGTTTGATTTATGAATTAATCTTTTAAATATAATCAAATGAAGAATTTTAAACTTTTCTATTATTTAATGGCGTTTACCTTTATTTTATCTGCATGTGCAGACGACGATGATAGTCCTGTAATGCAGATTAAGTTTGTTGAAACTGACTATACAGACACTTACAATTTACAAGTAGGTGATACCTTGCAGTTAAATCCAGCATTAGAAAATAATACGAGTAGTACGCGTTATGCATGGTATCTAAATGATCAAATTATTGGAGAAAAACAAGCTTTGAGCTATGTGATGAATGAATTAGGTACTTATGAGGTTTTATTCAAAGCAACTAAGGGCTTAGACGAAATTACAAGAACCTATACTGTAATAGTAGCGGATACTTATAATAAATTCTTCCGACCAAAAACAGAAAATAGTAGTCCTTATATTTCTAAAGTACTTCTTTATAACCCAGCACCTGGACAATTTATGAATACAGGCGTAGCATCGTTAGAAGCTGCAGAAGGAATTGTTGGAGGTAACACTGGTTTACTCTCTCTTGGGGCTTGGGGTGGCTATGTAGAATTTACCTTTGATCATACCATAGAAAACCAGACTTCTGCCAGAGATTTTGTGATTTTTTCTAATGCATTTAATGGATCTTCTGAGCCGGGAATCGTGCAAGTATCTTTTGACGAAAATGGAAATGGAATAGCTGATGACACATGGTATGAAATCGCTGGAGATGCACATTATGAAGCAACTACGATTAGAGATTATGAAATTACTTATTATAACCCACATGATACTACAGGAATACCTTTCAAAGACAACCAAGGAAATGTGGATACATTAAGAACCAATACTTATCACAAGCAGCCTTATTACCCAGAATTCATCAATGACCAAGACAGCGTTACCTTTAAAGGAACTAAAGTGAATGCACCATTCTATAAAAATGAGAAAGGTTGGGTAGTTTCTGATAATTTAGCTTATGGTTATGTAGATAATTATAGCAATGAATTCTCTAATTTAAGAGGAAATACCATTGATATCTCTTGGGCTGTAGATGAAAACTTAGAACCAGTGAAATTAAAAGGCATCGACTTTGTGCGGGTGTATACTGGATCATTTGATCAGAGTGATATACTAGGCGAAATGTCTACTGAGGTAGCTGGAGCAGCTGATTTATCTATATTATCAAAATAAGGGTCGTTGTAAATTATTATTAAGTATTCTATGCCATATCTGCGGTACCTATTGCTTATTTTCCCATTTTGTCTTTTGGGGCAAACCATTGAGCTTGATTCAATTTTTGTGCAAAGTAAGCTTGAAAATAGACGGGAAGATTTTCATAAAACTCAGGTCCTTTCTGATTCTGTAAAAGCGAATGCAGTGGGGATGAGTTTGACAGAGGTTTTGCGAGAACAAACGCCAATTTTCTTTAAAGAAAGTGGCGCAGGGATGATTAGTTCTGTTACATTTAGAGGGACTACTGCTCAGCATACGGCCGTATTATGGAATGGATTAAATATTAACTCTCAACTACTAGGGCAAACGGATTTTAATGCCGTGAGTTTAGCAACTGCAGATGAGATGCTTGTAGAATATGGTTCTGGTGGAACAGAAAGTGGAAGTGGAGCCATCGGTGGTACAGTTTCTCTGAATAGTTTAGAAAAATTTCATCAGAAAGATGCTCAAAAATTACAAGTTGGACTGGGTAGTTATAATCATTATTTAATTGGTTATGATTACCTGATGTCTAACGATAATTCATTTTTTTCTATTCAATTTCATAGAGAACAATCGGACAATGATTATGAAATCCCAGAGCGTAATTACCAAAACATCAATGGGGATTTCTGGAAAAATGATATCAGTTTTAATTTTGGTTATCAATGGAGAAAAAAACATAAACTTCTCTTTTACAATGAAGTGTATAATGACAAGCGAAATTTTGCTTTAATCATTCCAACCGAGACCAAGAGTAAATATTTTAATCATAATTTTCGACATTTAGCCAGATATATTTATACCCAGAACAAAATTCAGGTAACGCCAGAGATCGGTTTCTTGAAAGAGCAATTCAGGTATTTTCCAGATATAGAACAAAGTGATTACTCACAAAATGGTGTAGAATCCCTTATTACTAAATTGAAATTGGATTACCGATTTAAGCCTAAACTATCTTTTGCGATGAATGGAGGTTTCAATTATCGAGAAAACTTCCCAGAGTCGCATACAGATATGCCCAAAGTTTATAGGAGAGAAGCTTTAGTTTCTGTGAGAAGTGTATATATGCCATTTTCTAGATTAAGTGTAGAGTTAGGCGGTCGTAAAGAATGGATTGGGAGTTTTACTTCTCCTTATTTATATTCCCTGGTACTCAAAACCAAACCAATTAACAAGGTTGAAGTTAAATTGAAAACGGCTTCTTCTTTTCGTGCTCCAAGTTTTAATGATTTATATTGGGTACCTGGAGGAAACCCTGAACTGAAACCAGAATATTCTGAATCTTATGAGATAAGTACAGAATTAAAGGTGGAACGCTTGAAATTAGGTGTAAATCTATTTCATCAAGATATTGAAAACATGATTCGCTGGTTACCTGGTAATAGAGGATATTGGAAGGCCTTTAATGTAGATGAAGTAAAAATTGATGGCGTAGAAGCCAATCTGCATTATCATTTTAATACTTGGGGGATTCGTACTGATATCAATGGTTTTTTAGGTTATACTGATGCTCGTGATCACAAGAATGATTTATCTTTGATGTATGTACCACCTCTAAAAGCTGGAATTAATTTAGGATTTAGTTATAAGAACTTCAGTATCGGATGGAACAATCGATTTGTAGATGACATTTACTTCTCTGTGGGGAAAGAGGAAGATTCTAAGGTAGATAAATATTATTTAAACAATATTATCTTTAAATATAAAATGCTAGATGAGCGATTACAGCTATTTTTCAAAATCAATAATTTGAATAATAAGATTTATAGAACTATCTTAAACAGATATCAACCGACAAGAAATTTTAATTTAAAAATTACTTATGAGATACTTTAGCCAATTATTTGTTTCATTTTTTGTTTTATTAAACTTTACAGCTTGTGTAAGCTCAGATAATGATATAGACAAACCAGATGTAAAACCAATTGACCCATACCATAAAGTAGGGGTATTAATCTCTAATGAAGGGAACTTTATGTCTGCCAATGCATCCATAGATTTTTTGCATACGGATGGGGAATTGGAGACCAATGTATTTAAAAATGCAAACCCGGATATATTGTTAGGAGATGTGTTACAAGGAACTTTTGTAGATGAAGATTATACCTATTTGGTTATGAACAATTCTAATAAGGTAGAAGTGGTAGATAGAAATACTTTTAAAATAGTTGCAACTATCACAGAAAATCTCAAATTACCAAGATATCTTACCGTAACTGATGATTATATATTTGTTACCAATAACCATTCTACTTATGCAGGGGAATCTGGCGGATACATTACAATTTATAACAAAAAAACATTTGATTATTTTGAAACTATAGAGCTTCCTCAACAAGTAGAAAAGATATTCAGTAATGATCAATATGTATACGTGCAGCAGTCATACTTCAGTGATGGCAATAAAATCACTAAGATTGATGCTAAGACTTTACAAGTATTAGAGGATATTGAATTAGATCAAAACTTTAGAGATATTTCTTGGGGAACTGGTAACTTTATGTATGCTGTAAGTAACTCAGAAACAGATTGTAATGAATTTTATAGTTGTGAAGATGAGGATTTAACCATAACGATTTACCAAATAGATAAAAATACAGGAAAGGTTTTAAAGAACTGGAACTTTGATCAATATGTAATTAATATAGATCATTATTATGATGAAAAAGTATACTTCACTACCACCAATGCTGTATATTATATAGATACAAGAACACAGGGCAGCTTGCCAAAATTATTGATTGAAACTGAGAAAAATGAATGGAGTAATTTCTATGGATTTTCTGTATTAAAAGATAAAATCTACTTATCCAATGTTAATGGTTTTATAGCGGCATCAGATGTATATATTTATAATGACCAAGGTTCTTTATTAAGTACCTTTAAGGCGGGTAGAGGGGTGAATGATTTTTATCTATATGAATAAATGAGATAAATAAGTAGATATATTATTATCATAAGAAAAGGTAGGCTTCAAGGTATCGAGCCTACCTTTTTTTATTGGATGCTGCTTTTCAAAATAAGCATTCATAACCTTAAAGATGAGCTTTATGGGAAAATAAAATTTAAAACATGATAGATATCTATATACCTCAAATTATAATTTGTATTTGTTGCATGTTAGAAATAATTATTAAGATTTTATGTGGTTTAATAGAATGTTTGAAAAAAGGGGAGTCTCAAATGACATAAAAATACCTATGATTAAACTACATTTGTAGTCATTTTAATATGTATAAACTTAAAAAGAGTTTAAAAAATGTCAGATAAAAAAAAGACAGACGCCTTTAATAAAGCAGCACTAGATTATCATAGATCAGATCCTAAAGGTAAAATTGAGGTAGTGCCATGCAAGCCCTACGCTTCTCAAAGATCTTTAGCATTGGCTTATTCACCAGGGGTAGCGGCACCATGTTTAGAAATAGAAAGAAATCCCGAGAGCGTATATGAATACACGGGAAAAGGAAATTTGGTGGCAGTTA
>JBPCUN010000006.1:0-9912 GCA_051011115.1 Weeksellaceae bacterium | reverse complement strand
AGCTAGTAGATCAGTCAACTAAGACTGAGATGTTCGAAACTGGTATCAAAGTTGTTGACCTTCTTGCTCCTTATGCTAAGGGTGGTAAAGTTGGACTATTCGGTGGTGCTGGTGTTGGTAAAACAGTTATTATCATGGAACTTATTCACAATGTTGCACACGGTCACGATGGTCTTTCTGTTTTCGCTGGTGTTGGTGAAAGAACTCGTGAAGGAAATGACCTTCTACGCGAAATGTTAGAAGCGGGAATTATCAAGTATGGTGATGATTTCATGCATTCTATGGAAGAAGGTGGATGGGATCTATCAAAAGTTGATAGAGAATTAATGAAAGACTCTAAAGCATCTTTTGTTTTCGGTCAAATGAACGAACCTCCTGGAGCTAGGGCTCGGGTGGCTTTATCTGGATTGACGCTTGCAGAATATTACCGTGATGGTGATGGACAAGGACAAGGTCGAGATGTATTGTTCTTCGTAGATAATATCTTCCGTTTTACACAAGCAGGTTCAGAGGTTTCTGCCCTATTAGGGCGTATGCCATCAGCAGTAGGATACCAACCAACGTTAGCTACAGAAATGGGTGCTATGCAAGAGCGTATTACCTCAACCAAGAATGGATCTATTACCTCTGTACAAGCGGTATATGTACCTGCGGATGATTTAACGGATCCTGCTCCAGCTACAACGTTTGCTCACTTAGATGCTACAACGGTACTTTCTCGTAAAATTGCTTCTTTAGGTATCTATCCAGCGGTAGATCCATTGGATTCTACTTCTAGAATTTTGACCCCAGAGATTGTAGGTAAAGAACATTATGCTTGTGCACAGAGAGTAAAAGAAATTTTACAACGCTACAAGGCATTACAGGATATCATTGCGATTTTGGGTATGGAAGAATTATCAGAAGAAGATAAATTGGTTGTACACAGAGCTAGACGTGTTCAACGTTTCTTGTCTCAACCTTTCCATGTAGCAGAGCAATTTACAGGTCTTAAAGGTGTTTTAGTAGACATTAAAGAGACTATCAAAGGGTTCAATATGATTATGGATGGAGAGGTAGATAAATACCCAGAAGCAGCATTCAACTTAAAAGGTTCTATTGAAGAGGCTATTGAAGCTGGAGAAAAAATGTTAGCTGAAGCAGAATAATTATGAGCTTAAAATTACAAATTATAACACCAGAATACGTAATTTTTGATGGTAAAGTGGATTCCGTAACGGTTCCTGGTAAAAAGGGAAGGTTTCAGATGCTAGAGAACCATGCTCCTATTGTTTCAACTTTAGAAGCTGGTAAGATAGAGATTCACACCCATACCACAGAGTTTGTGGACTACCAAAACGATAACGGTAAATTAGAGATGTCACCAAGTGATGAGAGAACTATGCTACTGAACGTGGAAGGTGGTATTGTAGAGTTCAATAATAATACTTGTATTATTTTAGCAGACTAAAATTTCATTTAAAATTTAAATATTTAAAAACCCGCATTTTCAAATGAGAATGCGGGTTTTAATTTTTCATTGAATGAAAAATTTATCTATTTATTCTTCTTCACTGTTCTCTTCTAAGTCATAATAGTCAAATAAGAAGTTATTATAGGGGAATCTGGCTTGATGAATTACCTTCACCTCTTCATATAAAACTCTCTTTAACTCTCCAATATTTTTCTTCTTTTTAGCTGAAATAAATACCGTTGGATTATCTGATTTCGCCACATACATTTTTTGAAGTTCCTCTAGGGTATAATTCTCCATTGCTTTATCTGCTAAATCATCTTCATCCTTTTTCACATGTTTGAATTGATCTATCTTATTAAACACCGTAATCATTGGTTTATCAAGACTCTCAATATCTCTTAAGGTATCATGAACAGACTGCATATGATCCTCAAAATTAGGATGTGCAATATCCACTAAATGCACCACTAAATCTGCTTCCCTCACCTCATCTAGTGTAGATTTAAAAGACTCCACCAACTGCGTTGGTAATTTACGTATAAACCCTACTGTATCCGTTAAAAGGAAAGGTAAATTACCTACCACTACTTTCCTTACCGTGGTGTCTAACGTAGCAAACAACTTATCCTCTGCAAATACATCCGATTTGGACAAAACATTCATTAAAGTAGATTTACCCACGTTGGTATACCCCACCAAAGCAACACGTACCAATTGACCACGATTTTTACGTTGCGTAGCCATTTGCTTATCAATCTTTTCTAGCTTTTTCTTTAAAAGCGTAATTCTATCTCGAATAATACGACGGTCAGTCTCAATCTCTGTTTCACCAGGACCACGCATCCCAATACCACCACGTTGACGCTCTAAGTGCGTCCACATTCGGGTCAATCTTGGTAATAGATATTCATATTGTGCTAATTCCACTTGCGTTCTAGCGTATGAAGTTTGCGCACGCTGTGCAAAAATATCTAGGATAAGATTGGTCCTATCTATAATTTTTTTGTCTAATACTTTTTCTATGTTTTTAAGTTGAGAAGGTGTCAATTCGTCATCAAAGATGATGGTATCCACATTTTCTTGATTGGCAAATTCTAAAATCTCTTCTAACTTACCACTTCCCACAAAGTATTTAGGGTCTGGTCTATCAGTTTTCTGTGTGAAACGCCCTATGGTCTCAGCACCTGCGGTATAAGCTAGAAATTCTAGCTCATCCATGTATTCCTTGGTTTTTTCTTCCGATTGTTCTTGTGTAATTAAACCAACTAAAATTACTCTTTCGTATGTTGCGTCCTTTTTTTCTAGCATAGAATTTTATATTAACAAAAACTGTGCAGATATTGATTAGGTCTGACTATTTGGCTAGTGCTAAATATTATGACATAAAAAATCAGCCTAGAATTTCTTCTAAGCTGATTTTGACTTTAATTAAATATTACTATCTAAATTTAAATTTGAGGCCCAGCAGCAACTAGGCTTTTACCTTCCTCATTATCAGTATATTTCTCAAAGTTTTTGATAAATCTAGCCGCTAAATCTTTAGCTCTTTCTTCCCAAACAGAAGCATCTTCATACGTATCTCTAGGATCTAAAATGCCGCTATCTACATTTGGTAATGAGGTCGGAACTTCGAAGTTAAAAATTGGAATTTGTTTAGTTTCCGCTTTCTCTATAGATCCATCTAAAATAGCATCAATAATTGCACGCGTATCTTTGATAGAAATTCTCTTACCAGTACCATTCCATCCAGTATTCACTAAATAGGCAGTAGCTCCATTGGCTTCCATTTTCTTCACTAACTCTTCCCCGTATTTAGTTGGGTGTAAAGAAAGAAAAGCTTCTCCAAAACAAGCAGAAAAAGTAGGCGTTGGGGTATCTACACCACGCTCTGTACCAGCTAATTTAGCTGTAAATCCAGATAAGAAGTGATATTTAGTTTGCTCTGGAGTCAATTTAGAAACTGGAGGCATCACACCAAAAGCATCAGCTGTTAAGAAAATTACCTTTTTCGCAGGTCCAGCTTTAGAAACAGGTTTTACGATATTTTCTATATGATAAATTGGATATGAAACACGTGTGTTTTGAGTAGCAGAAGTATCAGAGAAGTCTACATTCCCATCAGCATCTACTGCAACATTCTCTAACAATGCATCACGCTTGATAGCTTGATAGATTTCTGGCTCTTTTTCTGGATCTAAATCAATGGTTTTTGCATAACAACCACCTTCAAAATTAAATACACCATCATCATCCCAACCATGCTCATCGTCACCAATCAAGGCACGTTTTGGATCTGTAGATAAGGTAGTTTTACCAGTTCCCGATAGGCCAAAGAAAATAGCAGTGTCTCCATCTTTTCCTACGTTCGCAGAACAGTGCATAGCAGCCATTCCTTTTAATGGAAGGTAATAGTTCATCATAGCGAACATACCTTTTTTCATCTCACCACCATACCAAGTACCACCAATTACTTGCATTTTCTCTGTAAGGTTGAATACAGTATAAACTTCTGAGTTCATTCCGTATTTCTCATAATCCTTATTCGTAGTTTTAGAAGCATTAATAACAACAAAATCAGGCTCACCAAAGTTTTCTAATTCTTCTTTGGTAGGTCTTATAAACATATTAGTAACAAAGTGTGCTTGCCATGCAACCTCCATCACAAATCTCACTTTTAACCTTGTATCTTCATTAGCACCACAAAAACCATCTACTACATATAGTTTTTTATCAGAAAGCTCTTGCGTAGATATTTTCTTTAAATGATCCCAAGCTTCTTTGCTTAATGGTTTGTTATCATTTGGAGCTTTAGGAGAAGTCCACCATATGGTATCTCTGGTAACGTCGTCCTCTACGATATACTTATCCTTAGGAGATCGCCCAGTAAACTTACCGGTCATCACATTTACTGCACCTAGCTCTGTAAGCTGTGCCCTTTCAAACCCTTCTGAATCAACATTCATTTCTTCTTTAAATAATTGCTCATAAGAAGGATTATAAATAACTTCCTTCACATTGTGAATGCCATAAGTTTCTAGTGCTTTCTTAATGTTTTCCATTTACTCTAAGTTTTTAGTTCTGTAAAAATAGAAAGTTATCAAGTAATAAAAAAGTGATATTAAACATACTTTTTAAAAAAATATTAATTTTATACTTCTATATTTTAGCAATTTAGATAAAAATCCTATTCTTGCATTTTAAATTAAATTGACTTATCAATAAAGTTTCTTATTTTTGCCTTATTAAATAAAAAAGTAAAATTATGTCTGACATTACATCAAGAGTAAAAGCAATTATTGTAGATAAGTTAGGAGTAGAAGAAAGCGAAGTAACAAACGACGCTAGCTTCACTAATGATTTAGGTGCTGATTCATTAGATACTGTAGAGCTTATCATGGAATTCGAAAAAGAATTTGATATTCAAATTCCAGATGATCAAGCAGAGAAAATTTCTACTGTAGGTCAAGCAATAAATTACATTGAAGAAGTAAATAAATAAATTTTATTTATTATGGAGCTTAAAAGAGTAGTAGTGACAGGTATAGGTGCACTTACACCAATTGGAAATACATATCCTGAGTATTGGGATGCATTACTAAATGGTGTAAGCGGTGCAGCCCCTATTACTCTTTTTGATGCTTCTAAATTCAAGACTCAATTCGCTTGTGAATTAAAAAACTTTAACCCACTAGACCATTTTGATCGCAAAGAGGCAAGAAAAATGGATCGTGTGGCACAAATTGGCGTAGTTGCTGCGAGAGAAGCAGTTGCTCACAGTCAACTACTAGATTCGGATTATGACAAGCATAGGATTGGTGTTATTTGGGGATCTGGTATAGGAGGGCTTACAACTTTTGAAGAAGAAGTTACCGCTTATGCTACAGGAAATGGTATTCCACGCTTCAACCCTTTCTTTATACCAAAAATGATAGCCGATATTACGCCTGGATTAATCTCTATGGAATATGGTTTCATGGGACCTAATTACACAACCGTATCTGCCTGTGCGTCTTCATCTAATGCATTGATTGATGCATTTAACCTTATTCGATTAGGAAAGGCTGATGCTATATTGAGTGGTGGATCAGAAGCTGCAGTTACAGCATCTGGGGTTGGTGGATTTAACGCTCTACATGCCATGTCTACTAGAAATGATAGTCCTGAAACAGCTTCACGTCCATTTGACAAAAATAGAGACGGATTTATATTAGGAGAAGGTGCTGGCGCTTTGATCTTAGAAGAATTAGATCATGCTATTAAAAGAGGTGCTACCATCTATGCAGAAGTTGTAGGCGGTGGATTATCAGCCGATGCTTATCACATGACTGCTCCACACCCAGAGGGTGTTGGTGTATATAAAGTGATGGAAAATGCTTTAAAAGATGCTGAGATTGAGCCAAACCAAGTAGACCATATTAATATGCATGCAACTTCTACCCCATTGGGTGATATCGCAGAGCCAAAAGGAATTTTGAAACTTTTTGGAGAACATGCCAAGGAAATGCAGTTAAATGGTACTAAATCTATGACTGGACATTTACTAGGAGCAGCGGGTGCAGTAGAGGGTATAGCTACCGTTGGGGCAATTTATAATCAAATTGTACCGCCTACCATCAATCATTTTGAAGATGATCCAGAAGTTCCAGCATTAAATTACACTTTTGGTAAACCGCAAGAGAAGCATATTACCTACGCCATGAGTAATACCTTTGGCTTTGGTGGTCACAATGCTTGCGTATTATTTAAAAAATATTAAGTAAAAAATGTTTAAGAGATTTTTGAAATTCCTGCCAATTAAAAAACAGGAATCATATAAACCTGTTCCAAAATCTTTATTAAACATTTTACAATTTAAACCAAATAACCCCACAATTTTTCAGTATGTATTTACGCCCAGAAGTGCGCAAAAGAAAAGCGCGAATGGGGCGTCAATTAACTATGAGCGATTAGAATTTCTAGGAGATGCAATGCTGGGAGCAGTAATTGCCAAATATTTATTTGATGAAGCTCCAGGAGAAAGAGAAGGATACCTGACACAAATGAGATCCAAGATTGTAAGCCGAAAGCACTTAAATGAGATTGGAAAAGACCTCAAGCTAATTGACTATATTGATGAAGATGTAAAGAAAAACAACTCTTTGAGCCAACACATAGAAGGGGATATTTTTGAGGCACTAGTAGGAGCTGTTTATGAAGATCAAGGTTTTGAAACTACCAAGAATTTTATCCATAGAGTAGTTATTGATAGATATGTAGATATCAAAAAATTAGAAAATCGTATTTCCAGTTATAAAAGTTATTTATTCGAATGGGCTCAAAAAAATAAAATTGAGCTTACATTTCACACCAATAAAGAAGTGAATGCAGAGGAAACGACCATATTTGAATCTTATGTAAAATTAAATGGCGTTATATCAGGTAAAGGTCGCGGAACTTCAAAGAAAAAAGCAGAAGAAAATGCTGCAAGAAGAGTGTATTATTCTAAACAAAAACAAATGTGATGCTTACGCTTTACGAAGAAATTGAAGAAGAGTTTTTACTTTTTGGAATTCAAACCCCTATACATGACGAGACTAAATTTATTTACTTACTGAATCAGGCATTCAATTGGAAGTTAGAGCGCATCTCTGATTTGGACATAACCTTTCATAATGAAGTTTTTTGTTTTTCTTCTTATTTATATGAAGATCCACATAATGAGGAAGATTATGTATACGTAATCAAAAACACCTCTCACCAAAAAATTGATTCTGGGCAGACAAATTCCTTGTTTCAAGATGTAGAAATGTATAGAAATAGACTGCTATTGAATGTTAAAAACAACTTTCAGTATTTAATAAAATTACCTGAAGATACCAATGTGAGTCAAATAAATAATCTAACTTTGGCGACGGATGATTTCATTTACGGTATACATCCAATTAATCATATTTCAAAAAAGGAAAAAAAATATTTCTTACTATGAAAAATAGAAAAATTTTTACTAAAAAGACTAAAATTGTTGCAACATTAGGACCCGCAACCGACGATAAAGAAATTATACGCCAAATGGCATTGAGTGGAGTTAACGTTTTCAGAGTTAATTTTTCCCACGCAAATTATGATGATGTTAAAGAGAAAATTAAATGGATTCGCGAGATAAATGATGAAGAAGATATCTCTACCGCCATTCTTGCAGATTTACAAGGACCAAAATTGAGAATTGGAAATGTAGAGGCAGGATCTTTCTTAAAAGATGGGGAGATTTTAACTTTTACGAACGAAAACATTCTCGGAAATAGCCAACAAGTCTTTATGACTTATGAAATGTTTGCACGGGATGTGAATGTGGGTGAAAAAATCCTGATTGACGATGGTAAATTAATTCTTGAAGTTATCTCCACAGATAAAATCCACGAGGTACAAGCCAAAGTCATACAAGGTGGTCCATTAAACTCTAAAAAAGGTGTAAATCTACCTAACACTAACGTTTCCTTACCAGCTCTTACTGATAAAGATATAGAGGATGCTCTTTTTGCAATGAAACAAGAAGTCGATTGGTTTGCCTTAAGTTTTGTACGTCATGCACAAGATGTAAAAGACTTACAGGATTTAATTAAGGAAAACTCTGATTACAAAATTCCGATTATTGCTAAGATTGAGAAGCCAGAAGCACTAGAACATATTGATGAAATTATTTTAGAGTGTGATGGTTTAATGGTCGCAAGAGGTGATTTAGGCGTTGAAATTCCAATGGAAAAAGTGCCGGCAGCACAAAAAATGCTGGTAGACAAAGCTAAGTTTAACAGAAAACCTGTGATTATTGCTACTCAAATGATGGAAAGTATGATCAACAGTCTTACACCATCTAGAGCCGAAGTAAATGACGTTGCAAACTCCGTAATGGATGGAGCAGATGCTGTAATGCTAAGTGGAGAAACTTCTGTTGGGCAATACCCTGTAGAAGTGATACAAACTATGGCAAACATTGTGAAAACAGTAGAGGACGATAGACACATAAGTGTACCACCGCATCCACCAAAAAACTCTGAATATAAGGAACGGAGACATATAACCAATGTTATTTGTTTTAATGCCGCTAAAATGGCTGAGCACACAAAAACTTCGGCTATTGTAACATTGACTTACTCTGGGTATACAGCTTTTCAAATTTCTTCTCATAGACCCAAAGCATCGGTATTTGTGTTTACACCAAACCGTAGGATTATGACAATGCTTAACTTATTATGGGGTGTTGAGGCATTTTACTATAAAAGTGAGAAATCTACTGATGAGACTGTAGTTGAGGTGAATAAAGCTCTACATGAAAAAGGATTGGTAAAATCTGGTGATTATATTATTAATCTAAATGCAATGCCAGTCTCAGAAAAAGGTATCACTAATACCTTGAGGTTTACAACAATATAACAATGTCATTATTTTAAAGTTAGATTTAATTTATATATTAGAAATTCTGGAAACACCCAAGTGGGGTCGATTCCAGAATTTTTTCTTTTATATTTATATGATACTAATGAGCTGAGATAAATTCTCAATTTCTACAGCAATGATAATTTTTGTAATTTCGGTACAATCATTGTTTAAAAATCCTGATGAGTAGCAAACAAAGAAGATATGATATTGCCTATTTAAAGATGGCACAAGAATGGGCTCAGTTATCATACTGTACGCGTAAAAAGGTGGGTGCTCTTATTGTAAAAGATCGCATGATAATTTCTGACGGATACAACGGCACACCTAGTGGGTTTGAGAATATCTGTGAAGATGAAAATGGATACACCAAATGGTATGTATTGCATGCCGAAGCCAATGCTATTTCTAAAATAGCATCCTCCACACATAACTGCAAAAACGCTACCCTATACATAACCCTTTCTCCTTGCAAAGAATGTAGTAAATTGATTTACCAAGCCGGTATCAAGAGAATCGTATACATCAACCGATATTCCGATAGTTCTGGCTTAGATTTTTTGATCAAAGCTGGAATAGCAGTAGAGCAAATAGACGAGAAAGAATTATAATATGAAATCGCTTTATAAAATTCTCAACACCATAGGCATTTTTGTGGCTGTTGTCTTGCTGCTCACCATTGGCTTTAGAGCTGGACAGAAATACGATATTGCCATAGATGAAAACAATGATTATGTGGCCATATCATACTCTGTAAACGAGCAAAAAATGAGAAGGCTGATGAGCCTCATAGACAACCACTATGTGGATCATGTAAACACCGATAGCCTTGTTGATAATACTATTAAATATATTATGAGCAATCTAGACCCCCACAGCGTGTATCTAGATAAGGATGTATCTAAAGAAATGGATCGGCAGATGAAAGGATATTACATAGGTATTGGCGTGGAATACGTGATGCATCATGATACCATGCTGATCACCCGAGTAAATCCAAAATCACCAAATAAAAACCTTATGATGTTAGGTGATAGGGTTATAAG
>JBPCUN010000005.1:0-10265 GCA_051011115.1 Weeksellaceae bacterium | reverse complement strand
GATTTAGATATTTGTGCGTTTCTCTTTAAAACATAATATGGATTAAATTTTTGGTCTTCATCCCATTCAGCAGGAACACTTATAATTTTATTTGGAGGATTAGTATAGATACTTGATATTCGTTGATGCCATCTTTCGATATTGTTATGATATAATTCAAATCTTTCTTTGATTTGAATTGCTTGCCTCTCGATATCCTCGAATAATATTTTTTCCATATAATTATATTAAAAACAGAAATGTCCCATTAAGGGACATTTCCACGGATTTCACGAAAAAAAATAAATTCTTACTGAGTATCTGATTTTAAGTAATCAAATAAACCTCGTCCCTTTCAGGACAGTAGTAAAATCCGTTAATTCCATCAGAATTTGTCCAAAGATAAGAAAAAACTACTTACAATACTGTGTATAATTCCTTGCTAGTGACAGCCTTCTTACGAAAGTCCGCAAGGACTTTCTTGGTCAGTAATTATATACTATATTAATTCTTAAACCACTCAACTAAATCATATAAAACCATTGATTATAATTTAATATAAGAAAAATTGTCATCTTAGATAATATCTGAGCCTACGAATATTGAAAAATATTAGTTTGAAATGTCAATTAAAATTTAGAACTTAGATAAGCTTAAATTTAAATGAAATGAAAACAACAAATGGAAATATTGCTCGAAGAAGTACTGATTTAAAAATGTTTGGTTTAAAACACAAAAATAAACCTGAAGTTTGGGAAGATGGCTTAAGAACTACTGGAGAAAAAGGGACTTTTGAATGGTGGTATTTTGATGCCCACTTGGATGACGGCTCTACGATTGTTATTATGTTTCATACAAAATCTATGACAAAAGTAGATAAGCCACTTACACCTTACATTTTGGTTACTATTGACAAAAAAGACGGTTCTAACATTACAAAAGAATATGAATACGACGAAGAAAAGTTTTTTGCATCAAAAGACGCTTGTAATGTCGTAATTGATGGTAATTATTTTAGAGGAAATTTAGAAGAGTATGAAATCTACTTTAAAGATGAAGACCTTGAAATTACTGCAAAAATTCATAGAACTTCAGAAAGCTGGCGACCTGGGACGGCGACAGATATTTTTGATGCCAAAGGAGATAAATATTTTTCATGGGTAGTAGCAGTTCCAAAAGGAGAAACTGAAATAAACTATACTTACATGGGAAAAAAAACTGAGGTAAAAGGTTCTTGCTATCACGACCACAACTGGGGAACTATAAGCTTAGCAGAAGTAATCAACCATTGGTATTGGGCAAGAGTAGATATTGGTCCTTACAACATAACTGCCAATCAATCTAAATACAAAAAGGAATATGGTAACTCGGTACTTAAAGTTGTTAACATCTCAACGAATGGTAAGACAATAGCAGATAATGAGAATTATCTTACGGTATATAGAAGTATTCCTTTGCTAGAAGAAAAGTTCAATAAAGACATTAGTGATGATTTAGTCTTTATATATGATGATCCAAATGATGAGTATCGATATGAACTCTACTTATATAGAGAAAAAACAATATTAGCTTCAGATTTATTAGAAAATGCGGTTGGTGGTAGAGGCTTAAAATATGCACTTGCAAAAATTTTAACAGATTTTGATGGGGCTTATTATAGATTTATAGGAAGAGCTAAATTAAAAGTATACAAAGGTAATACTATGATAGAAGAATTTGAAAGTGAAGCTGCTGTGTGGGAATTAATGTACTTAGGGAAACCTTTTGACTAAAAGCAACATAAAATTTTGGTAGCCAATGGAATACTGCCTTTTTTTATGGCAGTATTCCATCTTTTTTAAACTAACAATTCCCTAAACCTTTCTAAGCGGTTTAATCCCTTACATCTTTCTAAAAGTGGGAAGATTTGAAGTAGATTTGATTGTTTAAATGTATGATTCAACGCTTATTAATCGAGTTAATATAGGTGTATGACTTTTGTACCTTTTTATCCGTAACTATGTTTATACTCACACATTGGCAACAAGCTCTGAAAAACAATCTCAAGAGAATAAAATTTGACAAAAAAGATAAATTAGAAATATTTGAGTTTCAGAGTGGGTTGCTATTCTTATATTGACTAATGGTATGAAATCGCACCGCTACGCTACCTTCACACATCATTGCCTATACACTATCAAATTCTTTTTACTATCTTACAGAAACCAAAAAGAATTGAACTGCATATAGCCCGCGCCGTTAACAATAATTTGAAAATGAATAATAATAAAAAAATAGAAACTCTTGAAAAAGCAATTTTGAGTCTTGAAGACTACAAAAAAGGATTAAATAAAGGAAATCTCCAAAGTTTTGAAGATTTAAAGTCAAAAGTGCTCGAAATTTTGAATGAAAATGAAAGAATAAGGTTTTCTCAAATCGAATTTTATTCAAAAAAAGATGACTTTGATGACATTATGAACGATGATTTACCATTTTAATTTAAACAAATGGCAATTGAAATAAATATTAGTGGGTTTGAACGAGCAAAAGCACTTCTTGCAGATATCATTTTCAAATTAAAGACTGACAAGAAAAGTGAATCAGATTTACAGAAATTAAAACTACTTCAAGCTAGACATAACAATCCAGAGTTTGAAATGGAAATTGCGGAATTAATTTGTGGTGACAACAATAGCTTTCCTTATCGGAGTTCTTTTTTCCTCACAAAGTTTTTTAAGGATT
Organism: Weeksellaceae bacterium; assembly: GCA_051011115.1. Classification (GTDB taxonomy): domain Bacteria; phylum Bacteroidota; class Bacteroidia; order Flavobacteriales; family Weeksellaceae; genus Profundicola. The sequence continues at coordinate 7,565 of JBPCUN010000005.1, read as the reverse complement.
TAGGGTTTCCATTTGAACACGATGGAACTACTAGAAGATTTTGGGTGAGGGATACCTTATTACTCCTAGATATCCACGACATATCTTTTGTTTTTAGAAAAGGCCTTTTTAACAAAAGAGATTTTAGAAAGTATACGAAAGAGAACAAACTAGACTTTGATTCTGAATATAAAAAAGCTATTAATGAATTTAAAGAAATACTTAATGATTGCTTGCAAATTGATGACGGTATGGATTTATCATACCTATTGGACTTAAATGTCAATGTTGAGTTACTTTTTGATAGAAAGACGAAAACTAATGACCAAGAATTGGACTCACTAATAAATGAAGCAAAAGACAGGTTTTTTATTCCAAAAGACAAACAAATTGCTCTGGAAAAACTATGGGATGCTTTTGAGAGAATTAAAACCTATTTTGGAGCAAATAAGAAAAAATCATCTTCCGAATTAGTATCAATCGCTTCTGATGGTTTCAATTTTGAAATCATAGAAAGTGAATTTAATCTATTGACTAAAATTGGAAACGAATATAAAATACGACACCACGAAACAGACAAATTAGAGATATCAAAGTCAAAACATATTGACTATTTATTCTTTAGAATGTTATCATTAATCGACTTATGTATAAAAAGTATAAATGAAAAATAATAACTGTTGGCAATAATGGTAACTAATGTACAACTCTCTTAATCATAAATAAATACTAACTTTTCTATAAAAGTGAACTTTTTATGGCAGTATTCCATCTTTTTTAAACTAACAATTCCCTAAACCTTTCTAAGCGGTTCAATCCCTTACATCTTTCTAAAAGTGGGAAGTTTTGAAGTAAATTGGATTATTGAAAATTAGAAGGCCCACTACTAACTAAATGTATGATTAATCGCTTGATTATATATTAATTGTAAAAACTATGCTAAAATTATCTATTCAATTAGTATATAATAAATTATGTGCTTTACCGCGCTACTAGTTATACCCAAACACATTGTGCGTAATGGATAAAATCCTGCTTAAATAAAAATTGTTGTTTGAACAATATCGTGAAAGTTTTTAATTCTGAAAACATTTTAAATGAATCAGATTTGAATAATTTTTTGGTATTATTTAAATAACATATTCATAATCAATAATGATTGGCTTGTAATTGAATAATGATTACATTCGCCACTATACTTCAACATATTATGAAATTGAAACATATCCTTACATTAATTATTTCCTTAGGTATCAACATCTTGATTTTTGGGCAAGAAAATACGAATGAAACCCAAAATTCTACTTCTGATGATATAGAGGAAGTTATAATGGCAGAAATGGCAATCTATCCTGGATGTGAACGATACAAAGGGAAAACCGAAAAACTAACTAAATGTTTTGACCGTAGACTTCATAATCATATAATGATGTTTTTAAATACCGAATTTCCGCAAAGCTCCTCTAAAAAATTACTAAAAGTTCAATTTGAGTTTATTGTAAATACAGATGGCGAGATAACAGATATTAAAGTGCTAGAAGGTGATTATATTTTCAGACTAAATGCTTATCAAAGTTTAGTAGATGTTTCAGAATATTTAAAAACAAATGGTCTCAAAATTACACCCGCCAAACTAGAAGATGGCAGCTCGGCAGATTTAACTTTTCAAAATAGCATTGTTCTTCAGAATCCTGATTATCATGAAGATTCTAAATCAAAGTTTAACTACAGAAATAAGTAAAATATATTCTTAAACTTGAATATTATTATATATCAAATATTACACTTGTAAGAATTTTAATGCAAATTTTCTCTACATAGAAATATAACTCAATGTAATGAAAATTATTGACTAAGGTGTTTATATTCTAAGTCCACCATCAAAAATCTCCTTGCGATCGGGATAGCAATGGAAATCCCGCAGGCTTTGTGGTTATGACAATAACGACGGCTGGGTATGGCGCGGAGCAGAATACACCGGACTAGATTTTTGTCTGCCACAAAACGAGGAATTGTAATGGATAGCCCTTTAAATCGCCCTAAAGTTTTTGTTTTGTATTGCTTTGATTAACTTTGCGATTCTATAAAATAAATAAATATGTCGCAACAAGAGGATCAATTGAAAAAGGTAATTTCCCACGCTAAGGAGTATGGTTTTATTTTCCCGTCTAGTGAAATTTATGACGGCCTTTCTGCCACGTATGATTATGGGCAAAATGGAGCTGCACTAAAACGTAATATCAAGGATTATTGGTGGAAGGCGATGGTGCAATTGAATGAAAATATTGTGGGGATTGATGCGGCAATTTTTATGCACCCTACAACTTGGAAGGCTTCTGGGCATATTGATGCTTTTAATGACCCGATGATTGATAACAAGGATAGCAAGAAACGCTATCGTGCGGATGTGCTGGTAGAGGATTATGCTGCGAAAATCGAAGGGAAAATTGAGAAAGAAGTTGCAAAAGCGGAGAAGCGTTTTGGGGATGATTTTGATAAGGAGATGTTTTTAAAAACCAATCCTAGAGTGGTTCGCTATCAAGAGGAAATTGATACGGCACTTACGAGATTGAATACATCTTTGACTAATAATGATTTGGCTGATGTAAAACAATTGATCGAAGATTTAGGAATTGCGGATCCTGTTTCTGGGTCTAAAAATTGGACAGAAGTAAGACAATTTAACTTGATGTTTGGAACTAAATTAGGTTCTACAGCGGATACTGCGACTGATTTATATTTACGTCCTGAAACGGCTCAAGGGATTTTTGTGAATTTCTTGAATGTGCAACGTAGTGGAAGAATGAAGATTCCTTTTGGGATTGCACAGATTGGGAAGGCATTCCGTAATGAAATTGTGGCAAGACAATTTATATTCCGCATGCGGGAGTTTGAACAAATGGAAATGCAATATTTTGTGGCTCCAGGAACTGAAATTGAGTTTTATAAGCAATGGAAAGAAACTAGAATCAAATGGCATTTGAACCTTGGCTTAGGAGAAGAAAATTACCGCTTTCATGATCATGAAAAGTTAGCACATTATGCGAATGCTGCAGCAGATATAGAATTTAAATTTCCATTTGGGTTTAAGGAGTTAGAAGGAATTCATTCTAGAACTGATTTTGATTTAAGCCAACATCAGGAGCATTCGGGTAAAAAATTGCAATATTTTGACCCTGAAAGACAAGAACGCTATGTGCCGTATGTTGTGGAAACCTCTATTGGATTGGATAGAATGTTTCTTGCAGTATTTTCTAACTCACTACAAGATGAACAATTAGAGGATGGTAGTGAACGTACGGTATTGAAGTTACCACCAGCATTGGCTCCGAACAAAGCGGCTATTTTACCATTGGTGAAAAAAGATGGATTGCCTGAATTAGCTCAAAAAATCATTGATGATTTGAAATTTGACTTTGACGTGGAATATGATGAAAAGGATTCTATCGGAAAACGTTATAGAAGACATGATGCGATTGGGACGCCTTTCTGTATCACGGTAGATCATGATTCATTAGAGGATGATGCGGTGACGATTCGCGAACGTGATACGATGGAACAACGCAGAGTGAAGATTTCAGAAATTAAAGAAATTATGGAAAAAGAAGTGAGCATGACGGCTCTTTTGAAGAAGCTATAATCATTAGCCTCCATACAAGTTTGTAAATCCTCAAACACTGATTGTTTGGGGATTTTTATTTTGATTTAATTTAATGGTTTGTAAAAGGTATTTCTAATTGAATTACGGATGCTGTATTCTCTTCTAGACCTTTGAAGTTGGTCACTGATAATCCTAATAATCTTACCGATTCTTTTTTTGGTCTTTCATACCATAAGGATTTAGCATTTTTAAGAATCAAACTTTTATCCTTAAAATATTGATCTATTAAGGTAATGCTTCTAGTGTACTGTGAAAAGTCTGCATATTTGATCTTTAAGGTGAGGGTTCGCCCTTCTTTATCTTTGGCAGTTAATCTATTTTCTAATTCATTGCTTAAGTAAACTAACTTTTCTAAAATTTCTTCCTGATCTATTAAATTTTCAGAAAAAGTACGCTCTACCCCTATGCTTTTCCTGATTCGGTTAGGATTCACTGGACTATTATGAATTCCACGTACGACATTATAATAATGCATTCCTGATTTGCCAAAATACTGTGTTAAAAACGCAAGACTAAGTTCCTTGAGATCTGAACCGTAAAACACGCCCATATCTTTAAATTTCTGGGCTGTTACTTTTCCTATCCCATGAAATTTACCAATCGGTAATTGATTTAAAAATTGTTCTATCTGATCGGGATGAATGGTTTTTTGTCCATTGGGTTTATTTATATCAGAAGCAACTTTAGCCAGAAATTTATTGATTGAGATTCCAGCAGAAGCCGTTAATCCAGTTTTTTCTAATATGCGCTGCCTAATCTCTTGTGCAATTTGATTGGCAGAATCCATGCCTTTCAAATTTTCTGTCACATCTAAATAAGCTTCGTCTAATGAAAGTGGCTCCACCAATGGGGTGTATTCTAAGAAGATATCTCTAATTTGCTGTGATACTTTTCTGTATTCCTCAAACCTTGGTTTTACAAAGATTAAATCAGGACATCTTTTTTTCGCTAAAACGCTAGGCATCGCAGATTTTACGCCAAATTTCCTAGCCTCATAACTAGCTGCGGCTACGACGCCACGCTCCTTGCTACCACCAACGGCAACAGGCTTACCACGCAAGGCAGGATTATCACGTTGCTCCACAGATGCATAGAAAGCATCCATATCTATATGTATGATCTTCCTATGCATAGGGAGTTTATATGTTTAAGCTGAAATAAAGTTAAATTAAATATTATAGTAAGTCTTGAATTTCATCAAAAGAATTCACTACTTCTGTGGGATTATAATCGGCAATAGGTTCATGATAATTATAACCAAAGGATAAACCTATGCTATCTACTCCAGCATTCTGAGCTGCTTGAATATCATTTCTCGAATCACCTACCATGACTGTTTCTTCTTTTGTGAAACCATGTTTTTTCATTAAATAATTCAAAGGTCCTGGATCTGGTTTTTTTACCTCTAATGATCCTTCACCAATCCATTCTTCAAAAAATGATTTAATTTTAAGATCTTTTATAATCGGCTCTACAAAATCATAAGGCTTATTAGTACATATCACCATCTTATAACCTTTTCCTTGTAAATTGGCTAATGTTTCTGGAACATGTGGATATAGATAAGTGTCAACAGTTAGATTATTGGTATAATGCTCTTTATATATTTTTATAACATCATCTAATTCCTCATCAGATGCTTTTTCTCCTTTAACCTTATCTAAAGCTCCCCCTACCATTTCCTTTAAACCATTCCCAATCATTGGGGTGATTTCTTCTAGAGAAATTTCATTGTATCCTTTTTTAGTTAAGGCATGATTTACAGCATTCCGAAGGTCTGGAATACTATTAATCAAAGTTCCATCTAAATCAAAAATAATAAACTTCTTATTTTTTCCTAAACTCATATTTAAATATTTCAGTAGTTACAAGCAAAATTCATCCCAATATTGAACAAAAAAAAACACCACTTAAGATAAGTGGTGTTTAATAAATCATTAAAGTTTAGTTGCTAATTACTTAACAGCGTCTTCTAAATTTTCAGCAGCGTCTTCAACATTATCTAACTGAGCTTCTGCAGCATCGTTTACGTTATCTAATTGCTCTTCTGCACCGTCCATAGCACCGTTAACACCTTGAATAGCGTCACCAGCTTGTTGTTGGATTTGGTCGATTTGTGCTTGCAATTCATTTACTTTAGCCTGAGCTGCTTCAATCATTGTTGCATCACCTTCAGCTTGAGCTTTTTCTAATTCAGCTTTAGCTTCGTTTAAAGCGTTCTGTGCCTCAATAACGTCTTCGTTTAAATCTTCTTGAGCGTCAGCTACTTCGTCACCTTGAACTGTCTCAACGTTAGTTTCAACTGCTTCTTCTTTGTTTTCGTTTTTACATGAAGTAAAAGCGAATAAACCTACTACTGTTAAAGAAAATAATACTTTTTTCATCTTTTTGAATTTTAATTTTGTAAGGAGCAAAGATATTAATTTTTTTAATTCCACCTACCTTTCCAAAAGATATTTAATTAATGTTTATATATAAGATGACAACCTCTTTAACAAATAATTTTATTAAATTCGCAATTTTATATCTTTAAACCCATCAGAAAAATGAGGCAAAATAAATTTCCAGAGTACCAAGGACTTGATTTAGTAAAGATTGCGGAGGAAGAATTAGATTTCTGGAAGAAAGATAATACCTTTCAAAAAAGTATTTCCACTCGAGAAGGAAATGATGCTTTTATTTTTTACGAAGGCCCCCCTTCTGCCAATGGAATGCCTGGTATTCACCACGTATTAGCGAGATCCATAAAAGATATTTTCTGTAGATACCAAACCTTAAAGGGTAAACAAGTTAAAAGAAAAGCAGGATGGGATACCCACGGATTACCTGTTGAATTAGGGGTAGAAAAAGAATTAGGTATTACCAAAGAAGATATAGGAACTAAAATTTCTATTGAAGAATATAACCAAGCTTGTAGAGAAGCTGTCATGCGCTATACAGATGTTTGGAATGATTTAACCCATAAAATTGGATATTGGGTAGATCTTGACAATCCATATATTACCTACAAACCTAAATACATGGAATCTGTTTGGTGGTTGCTGAAACAGATTTATGAAAAAAACTTGATGTATAAAGGCTACACCATACAGCCTTATTCACCCAAAGCAGGTACTGGACTTAGCTCACATGAATTAAATATGCCTGGGACTTACCAAGATGTTTCAGATACAACGGTGGTAGCTCAATTCAAAGCTGATAAGAGCAGTACGTCTTTATTTGATGATATTGATGCAGATGTATTTTTATTAGCATGGACCACTACCCCATGGACCTTGCCTTCTAATACAGCTTTGACGGTTGGTAATAAGATTGATTATGTTTTAGTTAAGACTTTTAATCAATATACTTTTGAGCCAATTCATGTAGTTTTAGCAAAATCATTATTAAATTATCAATTTTCAGGTAAATTTAAGCTAGCAGAATCTGAAGATGATTTTGAAAACTATAATCAGAATAGTAAGAAAATTCCTTATCAAGTAATAAACGAGTTTAAAGGTGCTGATCTTGTCGGCATCACTTATGAACAATTATTACCTTGGGCGACACCTTATCAAAACGCAGACCAAGCTTTCCGTGTGATTGCTGGCGATTTCGTAACCACAGAAGATGGTACTGGAATTGTGCACACTGCTCCTACTTTTGGTGCAGATGATGCCAAGGTTGCAGAGGAGAATGGAGTTCCACCCATGTTAGTTTTAAACGAAAATGGAGACGCAGTTCCTTTAGTAGATTTACAAGGAAAATTCATAAAAAGTTTGCCTGAAGGATTCGCTGGTAAATATGTGAAAAATGAATATTATACAGAAGCACCTGCCCCAGAGAAATCTGTGGATGTAGAAATTGCTATTCAATTAAAAGAACAGAATAGAGCTTTTAAAGTAGAGAAATACGTACATAGCTATCCAAATTGTTGGAGAACGGA
>JBPCUN010000004.1:0-9920 GCA_051011115.1 Weeksellaceae bacterium | reverse complement strand
GTAATGCGTATTAGAGAAGGCCAAAGTTCTAATGTTCTCATTTCTGACACTAATTATCTTACCGTAAAGATTGGGTCTGGAGAGGATATGAAAGTCATACAAGAAGCAATGAATTTTTCTAATATTCAAGACAATGATTTTAATCTAAATACAGAATATCAGGGCAAAGAAGTTGAAATTTCTTTTAATGAATTCGTAGCTGATGCTGTGGCAGTAGTAGAAGATAACGTGGAAAATGGAAAACCACTGTTAGAGTTGGTGATAACAATAGGTGAGGGTAGAAATACGATTTATCTTACCAATGGTGAAGTACAACAAATCACTCCAGATTTTACAATTGGTCTTAACGCTTCAGAAGAAGGAATTATAAATATCATAGAAAAAAATGGTGAATTCTATATTAATTCACCAGTTCCCCTTAGTTATTTTAAAATGGCTAGTCAAGAAGCGGGTAGTATAGAGCCTTCTGCGGAAATTCCTATTACGCTTAGAACTTTGTATAGAAGTTCTGATGTTTCTTTCGTTCCTTTGGCATATTATAAGAAAGGAGATTTCAAGATTGAATCTGGTTCAGAAAAACCAAGGGATAATGATGAAACTAAAGATGATGCTTTAATCGTCAATGTGAAGTCTGGTGATGTAGAACAAAAGGTTAATATTCTATACAGACAAGGTTTTATTCCAATCCCGAATGAGGTTACTGTAAATGATATTCCCGTAGAACTATCTTATGGTTCTCAGGCTATTGAACTTCCATTTTCTATTTATTTAGATGATTTTCAACTGGAGCGTTATCCTGGCTCGTCAAGCCCATCTGCCTATGCTAGTGAGGTAAAAGTAATAGATGGTGATAAGGAAATGCCTTATAGAATTTATATGAATCATGTTTTAGATTACAAAGGTTATAGATTTTTTCAAGCCAGTTATGATACAGATGAATTAGGAACAGTTTTGTCTGTTAATCATGATGCTGTGGGTACTTGGATTACTTATATTGGATATTTTTTAATGAGTGTAGGAATGATTTTCACTTTCTTTGGTAGAGCTTCAAGATTTAATATTGTCAACAGAAAATTAAAACATTTGAAGAAGAATGCGGCTGTGATGCTGCTTCTAATGTTAGGTGTTTTCATGGGTAATGCTCAAGAAAATGCACAAGATTCTATGCGTATTGTGCCAGATGAATTGATTCAATCCCAATTAATAGCTCCAGAACATGCAGAGCAATTTGGAAGATTACTAGTTCAAGATTTAGATGGTAGAATAAAACCAGTGAATACTTTAGCCTCTGAATTTGTGAGAAAAATTTCTAGAAAATCATCTTTTAAATATCCTACAGCAGATGGGGTTGTAGAGATGAATGTAGACCAAGTTTTTCTTGCTATGCACATGGCTCCAAATTTATGGCAAAGAATACCTTTGATAAAAGTAGATTTTGATAAAATTGGTGATGCTTTAAAGGATGTAAAGCCGGGTAAGAATGGATTAGTGGCTTTTACAGATTTGCTAGATGAGAAAGGTGTATATCTATTAACCGATAAAGTAGAAGAGGCTAACATCAAAAAACCAGCAGAAAGAAATGAACAAGATAAAGAGATCATCAAAGTAGATGAAAGATTCAATGTTTTATACAATTTATTAATCGGAAATTACTTAAAGATTTTTCCGAGGATGAATGATCATTCTAATACTTGGTATAGTTTTACGCATGATTTCGGAAATTTTACACAAGAGAATGCAGATTTTGCGAAGTCGATTGTGCCGAGTTATTTTAATGACGTGGTAAAAGGGGATTATCAAGCTGCTCAAGAGAAATTAGATTATATCAAAACTTATCAAGAAGTATTGGGTGAAGAAATCATTCCATCCCCAGAAAGAATAGAAGCAGAGCTATGGTATAACAAATTAAATATCAACTTTTGGCTATTCCAAGTTTTGTTTACTTTAGGCTTTATTATGCTTATTTTAGCAGTAGTCAAAATGTTTTCTCATAGCAAGTGGGTAGATATAATATGGAATATCTTGATTATTTTAACCCTAGTGACATTTTTAGTATTTGCTGGAAACATAGCGTTAAGATGGTATGTAGCACAACATGCTCCTTGGAGTAATGGGTATGAAATGCTAGTTTTCGTAGCATGGGTTCTATTATTATCAGGGTTGTTAACATTCAGAAAATCAGACTTTTCTTTACCACTAGCCACTTTATTTTCTGGAGCTTTGATGTTTGTAAGTTATTTGGATTGGTTAAATCCAGAAATTACCAACCTTATGCCTGTGTTAAAGTCATATTGGCTCAAAATACATGTTGCTACCATTGTGAGTAGTTATGCTCCCTTAGCGCTTTCTGCTGTTTTAGGAATGATGGCATTAATGCTGTATATCTTTAAAACAAAAAAGAATAAACGTATTATTGACATCAAAATTAGAGAGCTTAGTTATATCAACGAGATGTCGATGACAATTGGGTTGTTCACCTTGAGTATTGGAACATTTTTAGGTGGCGTCTGGGCCAATGAATCTTGGGGTAGATATTGGGCATGGGATCCTAAAGAAACTTGGGCTCTCATAAGTATTATCGTTTATGAATTTGTGTTGCATTTAAGATTTATACCAAAGCTTAATAATAATTATGTATTGAATACTGCAAGTATGTTCGCCTTTTGGTCGATTATTATGACGTCTTTTGGGGTCAATTATTATTTATCTGGCTTACATAGTTATGCCGCTGGAGATCCCATGCCAATTCCTGTGTTTGTGTATTATCTGGCTGCTTTTATGGTAGTAATAGCGATCATTGCATATTTGAGGTTTAAACAATTTAAACAGCAGAAAATTCGGGCATAGATATTTTAGTCTAAACCAAGTCTTTTAATTCTTCTTCTAATTGTCGCACCCAATTTTGAAGGCGAACATCCGTTGATTTAGGTTGATTATCATCATCTATAGCCAGACCACAAAACATGCCGTCTATAATTTCGGCTTTTGATTCTTCGTGATCATAGGTTTCTGTGGATGTATAACCTATCAAAGTACCACCATTGGCAAGGATAACTTGTCCCAATATTCCCATGCCATCTACAAAGTATAAATCATAGCCATATTGATCTCCCAATCCGTATAAGGCTATGGTTTTACCCGTAAAATCAATCGTTTTAAATTGATCAAAAAAATCCTCCCAATCGCTTTGTAATTCACCATAATACCATGTAGACAATCCAAGAATTAAAATGTCGTATTTTTGAAAATCCTCTGCTGTATAATCCTCTATTCGATGTATATCTAGCGGGGTTAAAGTCCATAATTTTTCTAAACGATTAGTGATATCTTCTGTTATACCAGTATCTGATCCGTAAAAAAGACCGATTGTATTAGTCATATTTTTAAAAATTAATTTGAAAAATAAATATAATACTTATCTTTGTTTAAACTAAATCTAAATAATTATTTTATGAAATTATTTTATATTTTTTGCATTACGTTCTTAAGTTTAAGTCTGTATGCACAAGAAAATGTCTTTTTAGAAAGAAATTATTGGCAGAACAATCCTACCTTAGAACAAGTAAAAGCGGATATAGCCAAAGGAAATGATCCGACACAACTAAATGAAAATATGTTCGATGCTTCTACTTGGGCTATCCTCAATAAGGCTCATATAGAGGTAATTAAATATTTGGTTTCGTTAGAAGGGAATGGAGTCAATAAAATTACACATGATGGTAGAAACTATTTGATGTGGGCAGGCTATGCAGGAGATATACAAGTTATTGAGTGGTTGATAGCACAAGGATCAGATGTAAACCATAAAGATGAACATGGTTATGGCTTGGTAACTTTTACAGCAGTTGGAGGGCAAATGAATCCAGAAATTTATGATTTATATTTATCTAAAGGTGTATCATTGGACGAAACGAATAGAGACGGAGCCAATGCTTTATTATTAGCATCTAAAAATGCTACGAGTTTAAATGATCTATCTTATTTTTTAGATCATGGCATGAGTTTATTAGACGAAGATGAACATGGAAATAATATCTTTTTATACGCAGTCTCAATGGGAAATATTTCATTTTTGAAGGATTTAAAAGGTGCACGAGTGGATTATAGAAAAGTAAATAAGGATGGTGAAAATGCAGTATTAGTAGCGGCACAAGGTGCACGTAGGCATCATAATTCTGTAGATACTTTTGTTTACTTGAATGAACTAGACGTAGACTTTAATTTAAAAAATAAGGAAGGTAAAACAGCTTTACATGAGGCAGCTGCAAATAATCCAGAAAAAGAAGTCATTGAATATTTAATAAAGATGGGGAACCAGCCAAATACCAAGGATAAAGACGGAAACCCAGCTATCTTTTATGCAGTGGCTCAAAATAACAAGACTGCTATAACTGTTTTATCCCAGTATATACAAAATCTTGACTATCAAAATAACGCCAGTGAAACTTTAATGAGTTATGCAATTAAAGGTAATAATGAAGATTTTACTGCATTTTTACTTGAAAAAGATATCAATCTAAGCCATCTAAATGACAGGAATGAAAGTTATATAAATCTTCTCTTCACCAATTACAGCGATAGAAATAAGGATTATTTTGATAAATATATACAAGTTTTCACTCAGAAAGATATTTTACCTGCTGTAAATTCTGAAAACGGAAATACAATCCTCCATACTGCTATTGATAAGGATAATATATATTTAATTAATAAAGCTATGGAACTTACTAAAAATATCAATGTTTCTAATAACAAAGGACTTACACCATTGCAACATGCTGCATTAATGGTGAAAGATGTAGAAATATTGAAGAAATTAGTCGAAGCAGGTGCAGATAAAACAGTTCAGACAGAATTTGATGAAACAGTTTATCAATTAGCTGCAGAAAATGAAGCTTTGAAAGGACAGAACATAACATTTTTAAAATAATTAATACCTTAAATTACAATGAAAACTATATTTAAATCAGCATTATTCACCATGGTTACGGTTATATTGTTAAGTTTTACTTATAAACAATATGCAGATAGTAAACCTTATAAATGCATGGTGCAGATGTCTAATTATAACGGAGAAGGTGCTTATGTCGCTATATCTGTAGTGGATGCTAAGAATCAATATGTGAAGACATTAAAAGTCTTTGGAGATGATGATGAATGGTTTCCAGAATTGAAGAACTGGTGGAAATCATATAAAGCAAATAAGAAGTTGACGGCAGTAGATGCCATTTCTGGAGAAACTTTAGCGGGTGGTGAAAGACAGATTTTTGCATTGAATATTCCAGATGCTTATATGAATAAAGGCTATTCTCTAAGGTTTGAATCTGCCGTAGAGGATAATTCTTATCAAGCGAAAGATGTAATTATACCGTTGGATTCAGAGTCTATTAAGGAAAAGCAAGAAGGAAATGGATACATCCGTTATGTACGTTTGATACCAACAAAATAAATTATATTCAAGTTTTTGAGAAACGGTTGAAGATTAATTTCTTTGCCGTTTTCTTGGTTTTTATAGGTATTTTAATGTTATATGAAAAGAATTTGGAGACTTTCACATTTATGGTTGGCAATACTATCGTTTGGATTTTTATTAATTGCCGGGTTTACTGGGGTTATTCTAGCCACAGAACCAATAATCAATCGCTATCAGCAAGAAATTCCAGGGGTAGATTTATCTAAATATGAAGTCACTGATGTAATTTCTACTTTGAAAGATAATTATGATGAAGTTTTTGAATTAAAAGTTAATGAACATAATCAAGTTACCGTTGAAATATTAAATTTTGAGCCCGAATTAGATGGGATATATTATTTTAATCCAAAAGATGGAAACCTGATAGCCAAGGCAAATAAAGAAAGAAATCCTGTTTTTGAATGGTCACAAACCTTACATCGCTCTTTATTTTTAGAAACCACTGGTAGGAATATCATGATGATGATGGCCATATTCTTGTCATTAATTATCGTTTCAGGCATAGCACTAATTATCCAAAGGCAACAAAGTTGGAAGAAGTTTTATTCTAAAATTGTGTCTTCTCACTTTTCCCAATTTTCTCATGTTTGGTTAGGTCGAATCTTTCTATTCCCATTGCTGATTATTACAATATCTGCTATTGGTATTAGTGTAGAAAGATTGGGCTGGTTTGCCTCCGATCAACCCAACGAAACTACATATGAATATGTTGAAACGCTCCCACAGGAAATTCAAGATTTTGAAGTTCTTCAAGGAAAAAAATTATCAGATATTTCTAAGGTTGAATTTCCATTTTCTACAGAAGATGAAGATTACTATCGTATTTATTTTAAGGATGAAATCGTGCAAATTGCACAAAATTCTGGTCAGATTTTATCCCAAGAAAAAATTGATACCATTCAGCAATTAAAACCATGGTTTATGCTGTTGCATACCGGTGAGGGCAATTGGTATTGGGCGATAGTACTTTTATTTTCTGCACTAGCTGTCATTTATTTTATCATAAGTGGTGGAATTATATTTTGGAAAAGAAATTTTAAAAAGAAGTTTAAAAATACCTATAAGCCAGAAAATGCAACCTATGTTATTTTATACGGAAGTGAAAATGGAAGTACGAAGGATAAAGCCTATGTATTTTATCAAGCATTAATCGCTCAAAATGAAAAAGCGTTTATCACAGATTTAAATGGAATAAAACACTTTCCGAACTTGCAACAATTGGTAATTATCACCAGCACTTATGGAAATGGTGAAGCACCTTTAAATGCCAATCAATTTTTACACAAAACAGACAAATTCCTAGCTAATAAGTCGTTTAAATATAGTGTTGTAGGTTTTGGATCAAAAGAATATCCGCAATACTGCCAATTTGCCAAAGATTGTCAACTAGCCTTATCAAATACAAAAGCCACCATGTTAGTGAATCCTGTTTATATCAATCATCAAAATAAAAGAGATTTTAAAAATTGGTGGAATCAGTGGGCACAAAAGAATCAACTATCAATAGATTTTGATGCTCATTTTAAGGTGAAGAAGCCAATCTTATATAATTTTGAAATTCTTAAGAAAACAACGGTCGATGATGGGTATCAAAACACCTTTAACGTTTGGTTAAAACCTAAAACAAACCTCAATTTTGAGTCTGGAGATTTATTAGCGGTATTTGCTCCAAGTGCAGCGGAAGAACGATATTATAGTTTATCTAAAATTGATGATCAATTATTCATTTCTGTAAAGTTGCATGAATATGGAAAGTGTAGTCAATACTTATTTGATTTAAAAGTTGGTGATAATCTGTCTGGTTATATTAAAGAACAAGCTGATTTTCATTATAATCCAGCTGCTACTTCTCATACCTATATTGCGAATGGGACAGGCGTTGGACCTTTTATCGGTATGATTCAAAACAATCCTGCCAAAAAACAACATTTAATTTTAGGTCTTAGAAATAAAAAGAGTTATTCGCTTTATCAAGAGCTATTAGATGGGTTAAATGATACTAAAATTGAGATTTCCTACTCTAGAGAAATTAAGAAGAAAAGATATTTACAAGAAGTGGTAGAAGCACAGAAACATACCATTATCACCAATTTAAAAACTGGCGGAGAAGTTTTGATTTGCGGTAATATATCTATAGCTCAAGATGTTTTGGCCATATTAAATCATGCATTAGATAAAGAAAATTTAAGTATTAAATCTTATCAAAACACCCATCAAATCAAAATGGATTGTTATTGAAACTAAAATTCCACAAATTACATCATCAATTTGTGGAATTCTATAAGTTATATCTTGATAAATAATTAAGCTAAGCTGATTCTTACCTTTTTAGTTTTTAGCTTAGAATTATTTAATTTATCAATCATTTTTTGAGCAATTTTTGCGTCAACTGCTACAAAAGAACCATTCTGTTGTAACTCAATCACACCCACTTGTCCTTTTTTTGCTTTTCCCTCTTTAAAAAAAAGTCCAGCAATGTCTCCTTTAGATATTTTATCTCGTCTACCGCCAGAAATATAAAGTGTTTCCCATTGTTGGGTAGGCGTAAATGCTGCTTTAGGTAACATATCTGCCTTTGAATCCTCTGCCTCAATTTCTTGTATAAAATCTGGTAATTCTTCCCCTTCCCAGTAGAGGATATAAGCAGCGCCATCACTGTTCATACGGGCTGTTCTACCATTTCTATGCGTAAATTCTTTTTTGCGCATTGGCAGATGATAATGTATAATAAACTTTAATTCTGGAATATCAATACCCCGGGCGGCTAAATCCGTAGCAAGTAATAATTGTGAAGTTCCATTTCTGAATTTAACTAAAGCTCGCTCTCTATCGAGTTGTTCCATGCTCCCATGAAAGGTTTCGTGGCGAATATGATGTTCATCTAAAAATTCACTCACTCTGTCCAGAGAATCCTTGAAATTACAGAAGACTATCCCAGGTTGTGGACCAATATAGTCTAACGTTTGTTTTAATGCTTCAAGCTTATCTTTGCTAGGAGAGGAAATGGTTTTAACTGTAAGTTTAGCATTTTCTTCTGTAATGAAGTTCACAAAAATAGGGTTCGTTAAACCTAAAAATCCTGGAATTCCAACCTCACTGGTAGCCGAAGTTAAAATTCGTTGTTCAATATTAGGCAAGGCTTCTACAATCTCTGTCATTTCTTTATCAAACCCGATTTCTAGAGATTTATCATACTCATCTAGGACTAACGTTCTAATGTGTTCAATGGAAAAATTATCTCTTCTTAATCTGTCGGCAACACGTCCTGGCGTACCAATTAATATCGCTGGCCTGTGTTTTAAATCTTGCTTGTCTAGTGAACCTGCTCTACCACCGTATACAGAATTAATCTTGAAACCAGATCCCATTTTTCTAGCCACTTGTTCTATTTGCTGTGCTAATTCTCTGGTAGGTACAATGATCAGAATTTGAATTTCGTCGCACTCCTCATCTAAAGTTTCTATAAGCGGTAAAAGAAAAGCCAATGTTTTACCAGTTCCTGTAGGGGAGAGGAGAACAACGTCTTTTCCTGTTTGGATTTTTTCGAAAGCTTTTTCCTGCATAGGATTCAGCGTTTTAATTTCAAATTTATTCAGTATAGAAGCAACAAGATTGTCACTTGCACTTTCTGGGTTATCTATGTGATGATCGGACATGAATGGATTTTACTAATAGGTTATACTTTTGCTAAATTAAGGATAATTTAATTTAGCATAATTTTTAAAATAGTTAAGGATTTAATTCCTCAACTTTAATAGAAACTAAAGTTTGGCAAAGTACTGATAATTAATGGTTTTTAAAAATTATCTCAATAAATAAGATAGGACGTGTAAATCAATAACCAAGTGAAGATCCTGAAGATTTCAATTCATCATCTTCAAAAGTTAATATAGGTTTATAATTAATTTCAACATATTCTGCGTTACAAATCGTGTCTTGAGAGGTGAAGATACAAGTGCTTACTGCATCCTCTCCTAAAATATTGAAATTATAAATGATTTGATCATAATCTTTAATATCTTCTTTATCCAAAGTTACTACTTCATCACGTGTAGTGAATTCAATTTTTTGAATGTCCCTATGATCTTTCAGCTTCAGGATAAGTTCTACATCATTCCCCTTGTCAAGAATCAAGGGCTCGTTTGCACAGCTTACGAGTATTAGAGCACTAATCAAAATTAAAATGTGTTTCATATAATCATTCAAATCTATTAAATGGTGTAGAGTCTATTGTTTTGGATTAAAACCGCATAGCCATTCCTAAACCATACATATTGTCCTTATAATATGGCAAAATCATGCCATTTATTTCACGTTTAGTTTTAAATATTTTATTACTAATGATAGGATGCATCCAATACGCAATTTTAGTACTTAATATACCAATTCCAGCACCTGCAGCAACATCTGTAATCCAATGTCTGTCATTGTAAATTCTAAAAAGGCC
>JBPCUN010000003.1:0-51178 GCA_051011115.1 Weeksellaceae bacterium | reverse complement strand
ACCACATCCACGTGGTAATAATTATTGGATGCTGTATTTCTGACATCACAATTATGTTTTTTTAGATAAGTTTGAAACTGTTCTGTCCTTGTAATATCAGTAGTTTTTTCCATTTTGAACGAATGCCTAATTAATTAGAATTTTAAAAACTCTACTAATCTTGAAATTTAGAGTGCAAATTTACACCTTTTATAACAATATATAGTATAACCTACGTGAAGGTATTAAATTTTATTGTATTCTAGATAAAATTATTACTATTTCGATTTAAGTTAAAATACATCATTATTTCCATAGTTCTATGAGAATCTTTATCTATCATCTCGTTTTATTCGATACATTTTAAGTTTTAAAAAAACATTCTGTACGAGAGAGAAATACAAACATTTAGATTCTGATTTAATGCAAATTAAGATACTGGGTTCAAGTCCAGTCTGACAAAGAGTATTTACGCTGAATATTTATCTAAACAAACCCAAAAATATCTACCACAAACACTCAACCACCCTGCGATAGGGATTGAAGTGGAAATCCCGCAAGGCAAGGTGCGAACATAAATTAAGGGCTCCAAAAGCGACCGAATGGAAGCTCTTTGTAGCCCTATTATTTATAAGCAACTTGGTGCGGAATTGAAGCGGAAAGCCCGTTAAATCGCCCTAATATAAATTAAAAATCTTTTAGCCTAATAAGAAATCTAACGACTTGTCTAAAAATGCTTTCGGGTTTTCTGCATGTAACCAATGTCCAGCATTTGGAATGATATCAATTTGAGCTTGTGAAAAATAAGTTTCAATTACTGGTTTATCTTGGCTAGTGATATAGTCTGACTTTTCACCTTTTAAGAATAGTGTGGGTTTATCAAATCTGGCATTTGGTAGCGAACTTGAAACTAAATCATCATAATTTTCGCTTAACGCATTTAGGTTAAATCTAAAAGCATATGTACCATCATCTGCCCGATATACATTCTTTAATAAAAATTGACGCACTGATTGATTTTTTATATATTCCTGCATAAAAGGCTCTACATCGGAACGTGTTTCAACTTTGGTGAAATCTACATTTTTTAAGCCAGCAATAATATCCTGATGATGCGGTGGGTACGTCTTTGGCGCCATATCTGCAACGATTAACTTATCTACTAATTCAGGATTTCTCAACGCTAAATTCATCACGACTTTTCCGCCTAAAGAATGCCCTATAAAACTTGCATTGTTTATGTTATATTCCTTCAAATAAGCTACTAAATCATCTGCCATAGAGGCATGAGTTGTATCAGAGTGATGGAAACTACGGCCATGGTTTCGCAAGTCCACTAAATGCGTAGTGAAATGGTCAGCAAACTTTTTACCGAGCGTATTCCAATTATCTAATTGCCCAAAAAGACCATGAACAATTATTAAATGCTGGGGTTTGTCTCCAATAATTTTACTATGTAATATTTCTCCCATATTTTATGAATGTGCTAATTCTATTTTTCTTAAATACATCTGAATGGTATTCTCTAACCCTAAATACAAGGCTTCTGAGATTAAAGCATGCCCGATAGAAACTTCTACAATTTCTGGAATTTCTCTTAATAAATATTCTAAATTATCTAAGTTTAAATCATGTCCTGCATTGACGGCTAGACCATGAGCAACAGCTAATTGTGCGGTTTCTTTGTATTTATTTATCGCTTCTAAATTACCCCTTTCATAGGAAGAAGCATATTCTTCTGTATATAATTCAATGCGATCTGCTCCTGTCTTAGCTGCAGATGGCACCAAATTTGGATCTGGATCTAGAAATATAGAAGTTCTAATTCCTTTGCTTTTAAACTCTTGAATAACTTCTTTTAAATAATCTAAATGCTTTATCGTATTCCATCCTGCGTTAGATGTAATGGCATCTACGTCATCTGGAACCAAGGTTACTTGTTCAGGTTTTACTTCTAAAACCATTTGTATAAAAGAATCTATAGGATTTCCTTCTATATTGAATTCCGTAGTAACCACCTCTTTGAGATCATATACATCTTGATACCGAATGTGTCTTTCATCAGGTCTTGGATGCACTGTAATCCCTTGGGCTCCAAATTGTTCACAAGCTAAAGCTGCTTGTACTACATTGGGGTCATCACCGCCTCTCGCATTCCGTAATGTTGCGATTTTATTGATATTTACACTTAATTTGGTCATGATAATTTTATTATTTTACTGGAAGGGTTTGTACCACTTCTAAATCAAATTCTTTACTTGCTGTGACTAAATGATCAAACACATCTGCTTGTACAGCTTCAAAGTCTTCCCATACAACGGTATTAGCAAAGCAATAAATTTCTAAAGGCATCCCTTGTGGAGTAATCTCTAATTGCCTTACCATAAGACTATCACGCTTAGACACGTTTGGATTTTCTTGGAGGTAGGACTCTGCATATTTTCTAAAAACCCCAATATTGGTAAGTCTTTTACCATTAGGCAATAAACTTGGGTTTGAAACATGCTTTGCATTATATTCTGTAATTTCGTTTCTCCTTCTATTGATATAATTTTTGATTAAATCTATCTCTGAATATTTCTCTAGCATCTCTTCTGTACAGAATTGAAAAGATTTTACATTAAATACGATGGATCGTTTAATACGGCGCGTGCTAGTTAATCGCATAGCCTCATAATTACGCACCTCCGTAGCTATCAATTCATAGGTTGGTAGAGAAGAAATAGTTTTATCAAAGTTTTCTATTTTACAAGACACTAAATTAATCTCTTTTACCACCCCCTCTACATTATATTTTGACACGCCAATCCAATCCCCTACTTTAACCATGCGGGTACTTGATATTTGCACTCCAGAAACAAAACCTAATATCGTATCTCTAAAGATTAATAAAAGAATAGCTGTTGCCGCACCCAGCCCAGTAATGATGGTCTCTAATTTAACATTGAATATAATTGAGACAATAATTAACGCTACAAAAAATGAGGTGATAATCTTCATTAATTGACCAAAGGTCCTTACTGCTATGGTTCTATAATTATTCTCATCTGTAGAAATTGAGAGTATTGCATTGGCTAATCGAAAGAATAATTGTAAAAAGACTAAGACAAAAACGATATCAAATATCTTCCCAACCTGTGTAAGTGCATTGGGTGTGGGGTATAAAATGTAGGGCGCTAATGATCTAGCGATAGATAATGGAAATAAATGGAAAAGTGAATTAAACACTTTAGCATCATAAAAGTGATTATCCCAATTAAATTTGGTGGCATTTACAACTTTCCTTGTAAAATATAAGAGTGCCTTTTTAATTATAAAGTCTAATATGATAACTAAACCTATCAAACATAGAAATCCTACAATTACAAGAGCTACATCATCCCATCTTTTCCCAACATTTTCAGAAATATAGGTTTGAAACGATTCCACCCACTCATTACGAAAAGGTTTTAATTCTTTTTTAGTGTACCAACTCATTAAGAGCAAATTTAATGTTATTTAATTTGAAAAGGATAATTTAGCAAAAAATATACCTTTAAAACATGGATCAGAATACTTTAACCATTCTTTCACTATTGTGCCTAATCATCGGCCTTATAGGCTCCGTACTTCCTGCTTTGCCCGGCTCTGTGTTATCATGGATAGGTCTCGTAATTTTCAAATATACGGACTTCGCTACTTATGGTTGGACCACCTTGATCATCTGTGCTATTATCGTATTAATCGTTCAGTTGATAAGTTATTTCTTACCGGGAATGGGTAGTAAAAAAATGGGTGGTAGCAAATACAGTACGTGGGGTGCAACTTTGGGTCTACTAATAGGAATTATTTTTGCTCCTTTTGGTTTAATATCCATTATACTTATGCCTTTTCTTGGAGCTTTTCTTGGAGAGTTCTTGTTTATAAACCGTGATACTAAAATCGCTTTACGCGCAGCAGTAGGTTCTGTAGTAGGTATATTTATAAGCAATGGCCTTAATTTATTGGTATGCTTTTCATTCCTACTCTATGTCATGTGGCAATTAAGCCAAAACGCTGGTTGGAATTGGATTTAAATATAAATCACGCTAAATTTAACTTTATGGAATTTAAAAGTTTATTATCAACTGCCGTACAGGCGACCATTATAGCAGGAACAGAAATCATGGATCAATACGTGAATGGTTTTGATACCATCATCAAAGAAGACGGCTCTCCTGTAACCACTGCAGATTTAAAAGCGCATGAGATTTTAAATGAGCATTTAAATAAAACGGGAATTGCTGTAATGTCAGAGGAAGGTGAAAAATTCACACATGAATTTAGACAAAATAATGCCTATTGGTGCCTTGATCCGATTGATGGGACTAAAGATTATGTGCACAAAACAGGGGAATTTTGCATTTCTGTAGGTTTAATTTCAGAAAACACCTCCAAACTGGGCGTTCTATATGCTCCAGCCTTAGGCTTATTATATTTTGCTGCAGAAAGCGTGGGTTCGTTTAAGTTCTCTGGTGGGGTAAAAGAGGCAGAAAGCTTATTAAACCATGAAAATTTTTGGGATGAATTGTTAAAATTATCGAACCCATTACCTACCTTGGAAAGCCCAGCCATATATACCTTCTTAACAAGCAGATATCACCGAGATGCAGATACAGATGCCTACATCAAATCTTTGCAGTCTGAACATCCAGATTTAAAGGTTATCACGATGGGTTGTGCGATTAAATTGGGAATTGTAGCAGACAAAAACGCTTCAGAATATACCCGCTATGTGAGCGTAAACTTCTGGGACATAGCCGGAGGACACGCCGTGGCTAAATACGCAGGATTAGATGTATTAAAACCCAATACCACACAAGAAATAGATTATACCGACCCAGATATGAGGGTAAATGGCTATAGTTTAAAATGGTAAACCAATGTTTAACTGAGGGCAAAATTAACTACATATCCCTCATGGTTGCGAACATTGAATACATAGCCATTTTCAAAAATCAAATATTGGCCCCTTATTCCAGCTAGCTTATGGATGAATTTTGGCTCTTTAGCCAGCGTAATAGATTTTACTTTTTGCGGATAGGTAGCTATGGGGTAATGAATATCCCAAATCTTATCATTGGCTGAATACATGGATATTTGGTCGTCCGACAGCATGTTTTTTTGTTCATGCTTAATCTCTAATAAGTTTATCTCTGGGTTTTCATTTTTCAACATTCTTTGCCAATTGGTTTTATCTGCAAGATTTTCTTTTAGTAAAACTTCAATCATTCCAGCTTCATATCGATTGCTAGTTTCTGCAAAAATTAATGCATTAGAAGCTCCTTGGTCTATCCAACGATAGGGAATTTGCTTTTCCCTCGTAACGCCAACTTTCAATCCTCCAGATAAGGCTAAATAGACAATATGTGGTTGAAGTTCAAACTTTTTCTCCCACTCTAAATCTCTTTGCTCTTCTCCTAAATGTGCTGTAGAAAGCTCTGGTCTTAAAATATTGGGATTTGCTTCTGGTACCGTAAAAAAACAATCCTTACAAAACCCCATGCGGAAAATAGGCTTATTTAACCCACAAGATTTACATTCGTACCCTGCGTGTTCTATCGCAAGTGTCTTCCCGATTGCTTGATTCATATCCACAAAATGATCTTTGAAATTTAAATAATATCGAATGGGATCTTGATACTCTGTAAGCATTTTACTAAGGGTTCCTGTAAGGGTCATATTCAAAATATAAGAATTAAAACTGAAGCACGTTACAATTTGGCTAAAAATGTGCTATTTTTGTTTGAATTTCAAATTTAAGGTATTGAGTTTAGTTAATAAAATCGCTTCGTTTGTTACAGGATCATATGCCCAACGTTTAGAGGCCATACGTACCAATCCTATAGAAATTCAGAAGGAGGTATTGAAGGCAAATTTAAAGAAGGCCGCACAAACAGAATACGGGAAAAAATATGGTTTTGACGAAATCACCACTTATGAGGATTTTCGTAAAAGAGTACCGATTGTCACTTATGAAGAGTTTGAACCAGAGATAGAAAAAGCAAGAAAAGGTTTAGAAGACGTTTTCTGGCCAGGTAAAATATCGTGGTTTGCTAAGTCTTCTGGTACAACAAATGCAAAGAGTAAATTTATCCCTATCTCTAAGGAATCTCTTGAAGAAAATCATTTTATAGGAGGGAAAATGATGTTTGCAAATTATTTAGAAAAACATCCAGATACTAAAATTTTTAAAAGAAAAAACCTTAGAATTGGTGGTAGCGCAGATATCTATCAAGAATATGACACTAAATTTGGGGACCTATCGGCTATTATGATAGAGAATCTTCCATTTTGGACAGATTTCATGAATACACCTAACAGAGAAATCTCACTATTGAGTGATTGGGAGGTAAAATTAGATGCCATTGCTACTGCCGCGTTGAAAGAAAACGTGGGCTGCCTGACAGGTGTTCCCTCTTGGATGCTTGTATTACTAAATCATTGCTTGAAGAAAACAGGTAAAAATAATGTGCATGAAATTTGGCCAGATTTAGAGGTCTTCTTTCATGGTGGCATCAGCTTTACCCCTTACAAAGAAAACTATGAAGCCATTGCAGGGAAACCAATGCATTATTATGAAATCTATAATGCTTCTGAAGGTTTTTTTGCTATTCAAGACCAGATAGACAACAAGGATTTACTTCTATTATTAGATACAGGCATTTTCTATGAATTTATTCCTATTGAAGGTAACGCTTTAGAGACACGTAATGCGGTTCCATTACAAGAAATAGTTCCAGGTAAAAATTATGCGATGGTCATTACCACCAACGGAGGTCTTTGGCGCTATATGATTGGTGATACGGTTAGGTTTAAATCTGTGAACCCCTATCGATTAGTTGTTTCTGGTAGAACCAAACATTTCATCAATGCCTTTGGAGAAGAGGTAATTATAGAAAATGCACAAGAAGCATTGCAAGCTGCGTCAGAAGCTACAGGTGCCAGTATCAAGGAGTACACAGCAGCTCCTATTTACATGCAAGGCAACGAAAAAGGGGCGCATGAGTGGATAATAGAATTTGAAAAACATCCAGAAGACTTAGAGAAATTCACAGAAGTGTTAGATCTAAAACTTCAAAAAGTAAATTCTGACTACGAGGCCAAGCGATATAACAACATGACCCTAAACATGCCAAAAGTGCACGCGGCTAGAGAAAATCTTTTCTATGATTGGATGAAGGAACGTGGCAAGTTAGGAGGGCAAAACAAAGTTCCTAGACTTTGTAACACGCGAGAATATGTGGATCCATTATTAAAATTAAACGACTAATGATTGACCATTTTTTTACGTGTCCCTATTGTTGGCAACAGATTTCTATGCTATTAGACACCTCTGTTACTGAACAACGATATGTAGAAGATTGTGAGGTTTGTTGTAATCCTATAGAAATATCTGTACATTTTGACCATCATAATTTAACGTCCTTTGAAGCTCAACGTTTAGGACAATAAAATCGATTATATGACCCAAGAAGATATTCGAATTAAAGAAAAGGACAATAGAAAAAAAAACTGGTTAAAATGGGGTCCTTATTTAACAGAACGTCAATGGGGCACGGTAAGAGAAGATTATAGCGCAGATGGAGATGCCTGGAGTTACACTACTTATAATCAAGCAAAAAGTAGAGCTTGGCGATGGGGAGAAGAAGGAATTGCTGGAATATCTGATGACAAGTGTAATATCTGTTTTTCTATTGGTTTATGGAATGGAAAAGATCCTCATATCAAAGAGCGATTGTTTGGTCTTAGCAACCCACAAGGAAATCATGGGGAAGATGTAAAAGAGCTATATTATTATTTAGACAATACGCCTACCCATGCGTATATGAAGTATTTATATAAATACCCTCACAAAAAATTTCCCTATAAAGATTTAATCAAAAAAAACAGACAACGAGGGCTTCATGATTTAGAATATGAAATTCAAGACACTGGAGTATTTGATAATAATGATTATTCTGACGTCTATATAGAATATGCAAAGGCTGATGAAGAGGATATTTTAATTAAAATATCAGCAGCAAACAGAAGTTCTAAAGCTATAGATTTACATCTCCTTCCTCAATTATTTATAAAAAATGAATGGGAGTTTATAGAAATCGAAGAAAAGCCGTTGATTGAAAAGATTGATAATCATTCAGTAAAAATCACACACCATAAAATCGGAACTTATTACTTCTATTTTGAAGAAGCTCAAAAGTTATTGTTTACCGAAAACGCAACCAATCAAAGAGTTATTCATAATCAATCTAACGATGATATCTTTAAAAAAGATTTATTTAATGATTGCTTATTAAGTGGAAATTTGACCCGAGCTACGCAAAGAAATTTTGGTACTAAATTTTCTCCTTATAATTTAGTTAACATTGAAGGAGGTAAGACTAAAACTATCCGTTTAAGACTTTCTAAAAATCCATTAGATAATCCATTTGGTGATTTTGATCCTATTTTCTTTAGCAGAGAATACGAAAGTGATGAATTTTATAAATCATTAACGCCTAATATACCAGAGAATTTATATCAAATCAAAAAACAAGCGTTTGCTGGGCTTTTATGGTCTAAACAATTTTATCACTACAATGTAGAAAAGTGGCTAGAAGGCGATAAAGCGATACCGAATCCTCCACAAGAAAGATGGCATATTCGAAATGGGGATTGGTCTCATGCTAGGAATTACGATATCCTACTCATGCCAGATAAATGGGAATATCCATGGTATGCGAGTTGGGATTCTGCTTTTCATGTCATCGCCATGGCAGAGATAGATTTAGCTTTTGCCAAAGAACAGCTTTTGATATTCCTGAAGGATTGGTACATGAAACCCAATGGACAAATCCCTGCATATGAATGGAATTTGAACGATGTGAATCCACCTGTACAGCCATGGGCAGTTCTGATGATTCACCAAATTGAAAAACGTAAAACTGGGAAGACTGATTATTCTTTCTTAAAAAAAATGTTTCATAAACTTTCCTTGAATTTCACTTGGTGGGTAAACCGTCTAGACCCAACAGAAAATAATGTATTTGAAGGTGGTTTTCTAGGGATGGATAATATTGGGGTCTTTGATAGGAGTAAAGAAATACCTGGAGAAGCTACCTTGGAACAAGTAGACGGAACTTCATGGATGGCATTGTACTGCCTAAGTATGTTGAAGATTAGCTTAATTATATCTCTAGAAGATGAGAGTTATGAGGATATGGCGGTGAAATATTTTGGTCATTTTGTGTTCATCGCAGAGTCATTAAACCATATTGCAGAAGATATCATCGGAATTTGGGATGAGACAGATGGATTTTTTTATGATAAATTGGTATACCCTGATGGGCATGAAGAACCGGTAAAAATACGTTCCCTCGTAGGGATGCTTTCTATGATAGCAGTTTTGAAGATTCCAAAAGAATTTTTAGAAAAACTACCAAATATTGACAAAAGCTATGAGTGGTTTCGGAATCACCGCTTAGATAAATTAAAGTTTCCTGTTATACAACATAGCAAAAACAGTAAAAGCATCTTACTATCACTGGTTCCGAAAGATAGATTGGACATCTTGCTAGAAGCCTTATTCGATGAAGAAGAATTCTTAAGTGATTTCGGGATACGATCATTATCTAAAAAATATGAGGATCCCTATGTGATAAATTTAAAAAGAAGTGAATACTCCATTCAGTATACCCCTGCCGAATCTGACTCTTCCATGTTTGGAGGGAATAGCAATTGGCGTGGGCCTATCTGGTTTCCAATGAATTACTTACTCATTGATTCTCTAAGGGAACTATGTAAATTTTATAAAGATGATGCCAAGTATGCGTTTCCCACTGGATCTGATAATTTCTTAACCTTGGATGAAATTTCTGATGAATTAGGAAAACGATTAATCTCTATATTCGATAAGGATAGGGAAGGCCATCGTCCCGTAAATTTACTTTATCAAAAACTCTATAATCAACCCCATTTTGAAGATTTAATTCCGTTTTATGAATACTTTCATGGAGATAACGGTCGAGGAGCTGGTGCTATGCACCAAACGGGTTGGACAGCGTTAGTCGCCAATCTCATTATAGATTTAAATCCTAACAGTTAATTTAAATAGATTATTTATAACCTTTTGATTTGTTAAAAATGCTATACATAAAAAGCCACTTAACCTTAACAAAGATTTAACTTTAAATATTGTATATTATATATATTTGTTTATATAAATATTGTACACATGGAAAATCATAACATTCAAGCTAATACACCACCAGAGAATAATCTAATTTGGGCAATTTTATCTACAGTATTCTGCTGCCTACCAACAGGTATTTATGCCATAATCAAAGCTTCGGAAGTGAATTCTAAATGGAACGCTGGTGATTATGTGGGTGCTCAACAAGCTGCTGATGATGCCAAGAAATGGAGCATCTATGGGGCTGTTGCTGGATTTATAGTTGGTATTATATATTTTGTACTCACACTTTTTACAAGTATTGGTGAAGCACTTCTTTCATTTTAAGGCAAAACTCTTACCTTGATTTTAGAAAGCATGACAGCTGAATTATTTTTAGTTACCATTGTAATTCAGCTGCTATATCTAGACTCAGAATGTTATAATGAAAGGGAGCCCCACTGATAATAATTAAACGGCTTAAGCAGCATTTGCTATATATAAATCGCTACCACCATCATAGAGACAGAAAAAAATTGGATATTCTACGAGCAGATAAATAAATTTTATAGGGGGTAACTCCTACTATAATAGAGCAGAGGAAAATAAACCTCAACAAAAAACTTTATATAAAAGAAATAGAATCATGCTAAATTACTCTTCAAAATCTTTAAATAACAAACAGCCTATTTTACTTCATATGTAAAGCAAATTTTACCTGATTTTAATGGATGTATTATATTAATATTTATTTTTACACATTATTAAAAAATCAGATTCATGGAAAACCAAAATGTAAATACAGGAACACAATCTACGCCTCCAGACAATAATCTAATATGGGCTATTTTGTCTACTTTCTTTTGCTGCATGCCTACAGGGATTTATGCTATTGTAAAGGCTTCTGAAGTAAATACGAAATGGAATGCTGGAGATTATGCTGGGGCAGTTGAATCTGCCGACCAAGCTAAAAAATGGAGTATCTATGGTGTTATAGCGGGAGGCATTGTAATAGTACTTTACTTCTTATTTTTTGGTGGCATGATGGCTCTGATGACGTTGCTAGGCTTTGCAAGCGCCGCTAGCGAATATTAAATTTTGTTTTGAAAAATAAACTATTAGCAATTACACTAGGCTTGCTATTGGTGGGGCTTTTTTTAATATATTATAATTTTAACCCAGCTTCTACAAATAGCATTTTCCCTTCCTGTCCTACTTATACGCTGTTTGGTATGTATTGTCCAGGGTGCGGTACACAGCGAACTATCCATTATCTTTTGCATGGTGATCTACCAAAAGCGATGCGATACAACCCACTATTCGTGGTTTTATTACCACTATCTATTTTATTAATTATTCAATATTTAATTCCGCGATTCAGTAATTATTATTGGGATTTTAAGCTTTTTAGAAACAATACTTTCCTTTATTTTCTATTTGCTTTAATCACACTATATATGATATTACGAAATATCCCGATAGAAGAATTAGATTTCTTGAGACCATACCATAAAGCTTTATAAATAAAAGAAGCCATCCTGAAGTATCAAAATGGCTTCTTATTCTAACTATGAAAAACTAAATTATTCGGCAACTTGCATCGGATTTACTTTTCCATTTGATGCTCCTCTAGCTGTGTTGCTTTTTCTTTTAAATACCTCAAACTTAGACGTTGGCTCTGTGATTTCACCCCAGAAATTATTAGCAATATCAATGTCTGCCGTTTCTCTCATAGGGTCTAATTGAATCGATTTCACCTTTTTGTCAAAGTAATAAGTAAGAGAACATTCCTTTTCGTTCTTTCTCCAAATTTGTGCATTGGTTTTATCATATAGTTTACTACCATCTTCAAAAGTGAATTCTAAAATGATAGGCATTACCATTCCTCCAATGTTCTCAAAGTCTATTTGGTATGCAATAATATCTTTTAGTTTCTCTTGATCTACTTTGCTTAATTTCTCAAAATTATCACTCTTTAACTGATGAACTTTTACAGTATCTACTTTTTCTTGACCGCGGATATATCTGTAGTAGAAATCATGCGTGTCTGGAAATAAGTCTGTATAAAATTTGATATTCTGATCTTCTTTATTTCTAATCTTCGTAATATCTTCAAAATCTGCAGTTAGAGGCTTATCAACTCGGTATTCTATTTCTCTCGGTTTTGGTTTAGAATTTAAACTTGGCTTGGCTGTTTTTACATCTTTAATAGCGATATCTACAGGATCTATATCGTAAAACCAACCTCTCCAAAACCAATCAAGATCTTCTCCACTTGCATCTTCCATCGTTCTGAATAAATCGGCAGGCTCTGGATGTCTAAAGGCCCATCTTCTGGCATAGGTTTTAAAAGCTTTATCAAAAAGATCTCTTCCCATGATGGTTTCTCTTAGAATATTCAATCCTGTGGCTGGTTTTGCATAAGCATTAGGTCCAAATTGGATGATATTCTCTGAATTAGTCATAATAGGCTCTAATTGATTTTTTGGTAATTTCATGTAATCCACAATCGCATGGGCTGGCCCTCGTCTAGATGGAAACATAGGATCCCATAATTGCTCCGTTAGAAACTGTACAAAAGTATTTAATCCCTCATCCATCCAAGTCCATTGACGTTCATCAGAGTTTACAATCATCGGAAAGAAGTTGTGTCCAACTTCATGGATTATCACAGCGATCATTCCATTTTTTGTAGCCTCTGAATAAGTTCCATCGGGTTCTGTTCTACCATAATTAAAACAAATCATTGGATATTCCATCCCATTGGCGGCCTCTATTGATTGTGCTACTGGATAAGGATAAGGAATGGTAAAATCTGAATAAGTTTTTAGGGTATGGGCTATAACTCTCGTAGAATATTTACGATATAAGTGATAACTTTCTTTTGGGTAAAAACTCATGCACATCACATCATTATTGTTGCGCTCTATATTTTGAGACATCGCATCCCACACATATTTTCTAGAAGAAGTCCATGCAAAATCTCGAACATTCTCTGCTTTAAATTTCCAAACTTTTCTATCTTTAGATTTAGATTTTTCGTTTGCTTTAGCTTCTTCTAAGGTCACAATCTCTATCGGTTCATCTGATTTTTGAGCTTTGCGGTATCTTGCTAATTGTGTTTTAGTTAATACCTCCTCATAATTTTGAGCTTCTCCTGTGGCTGCCACTAGATGATCTGCTGGCACATCCATTTCCACTTCATAATCACCAAAAACCAAAGCAAATTCAGCTCTTCCCGTGAACTGATTATTCTGCCACCCCTTGGCATCAGAATATACACACATTCTAGGAAACCACTGTGTTACGGTAAATATATGATTGTTTTCATCTTCAAAATATTCATATCCGCCACGACCACCCATCGTCATTCTATTCACCATTCTATAACTCCAATCTACATTGAAAGTAATTTGCTCACCAGACTTCAAGGGTTTGTCCAAATCTACGCGCATCATTGTTTTGTTGATGGTATAGTTTAATGATTTATTATGAAGGTCTGTTACTTTAGATATTTTAACCCCATGCCCATTATCCTCTGCAGGGATTTGAGTTACCTCCACATTGTCCGCTAAAGTCGTATCTGGAATCGTAGATGAATATCCAAATGCTGGATTGTCTATTGTAGAGTTCTTATTCTCATCTAATTGCAACCATAAATAATCTAGCACATCTGGAGAGTTATTATGATATGTTATGGTCTCAGATGCTGTAATGGTTTGAGTATCCTCATCTAACCTGGCTTTGATTTTATAGTCAGCTTTTTGTTGCCAATAGGCATGTCCAGGCGCTCCAGAACCTGTGCGATATACATTGGGAGTTGGTAAAATAGTACCCAGTTGCTCAAATTTGTTCCCATGATTACTCTGAGGGTTGTTTTGTATGTTTTGAGCAGATAAGGTCACTGCCAAAGCAATGAAAAAAGATAAGAAAAGTTTGAACTTCAGCATTACATTAAAGATTAAATGGTGGTCTAAATTAATAAAAGATAGGAAAATATACAATTTTTATAAAACAATCTAAAATTTCTGCATATATCATTATTCAATTTTAACAGGTTATCTATTCTAAGGATTGATGTTTACTATTTGGCAAATTTATTTAAATCCAAGGAATACGTTCTAAGCACATTTGTATAGATAACGCCAAAACTCCAGAAGATATCATAAGTACCCAATCCTTTCTACTGATTTTGAATAAATTAATGAGCATATATGATATAAATAATAGTATTATAACCACAACAATTTGTCCTAATTCAAGGCCTACATTAAAACCCAATAAAGGAACTGCGATATTTTGTTCTTCTGCCATTGTCATTCTTGCTAGATTCGCAAAGCCCATCCCATGAATGAATCCAAAAATTAAAGCTAAATAATAATTGATTTTTAATAAACTCGTACCTCGATTTCGGAGTAATATATTGTCTAAAGCTGTGATTGCGATTGTAAGAGGAATTAAAAACTCTACCCAATCCCCTGGTAATCGAAAGATATCTAAAACACTTAATGCCAAGGTAATGGAATGGCCAATGGTGAATGCTGTAACTAGGATTAGAATCTTCTTCCAATCTTGGGTTTTATAAATAACCACCAAAGCTAATACAAATAAGATATGGTCTAGTGCATCCTTAGATATGATGTGATCCCAACCAATTTCTAAATAAAATAAAAAATCATTCATAACGCAATTAACATTTAATCTCCTAAAATAGTATTATTTTCGGAATTGTAATTGAAATAGCATGGTTATGAAGAAATGGTTTTGGCTCATTTTAGTATTTGTATCTGGCTTTTTATTAGCTTCAGATACCCTTACGGCACACCCATACCACGTGGGTACTGTGGAGATCAATTATGATAAGGCTACCAAAACCTATCAAGTTACAGCTAGGTTTTTCTTGGATGATCTTGAAGACGCTATCAACCTAAAACGTAAAAGTCCATTGTATTTTTATAAACCCAATCAAAAGGCTCTAATGCAAAATGCATTACAACAATACATGAAAGCACATTTGGTAATCAAAGGTGATGACAAAAATGTTCCATTGCGTTTTTTGGGTTATGAAGAAAATCAAGAAAGTGTATATATTTATTTAGAATCCTCTGAAATGCCTACGCCTTCTACAGTTACTGTTGGGGCAAACGCACTCTATGACTTGTTTGATGACCAAATTAACATCATACACATCAAAATAAATGGACATAGGAAAAGTCATAAATTGAATTATCCTGATATCTATTTTACCAAGCAATTTTAATCAGTTTTGCTGAAATTTTTGCTGAAATTAAATTTATTAAATATGCCAAGTGAATTGCAGTCTGGATAGGACTGGAAACCCCACAGGCTACTAAACGCTCTATATAATACGCCGTACAAGAGCGACCAACGGAAGCTCCTTGTACGGCATTTTATATGCGTTTTAGTGCCGAGGAGTTGAAAGGGATAGCCAGATATACTGCCCTAAAAAACATCTAAACGCTTAAAAATTAATTGCTATAATGGGATGTTGCCATGTTTTCTAAATGGTTGCTCTACTTCTTTGTTCTCTAACATCGCAAATGCTTTGATGAGCTTGCGTCTGGTATCTTTTGGTAAAATAACCTCATCTATAAAACCTCTTTCTGTGGCTGAGTATGGATTGGCGAAAAGTTTTGCATATTCTGCTTCTTTTTCTTTCCATTTAGCTTCTGAATCTTCTGCAGAAGCTATCTCTTTACGGAAGATTATTTCTGCGGCTCCTTTCGCTCCCATGACTGCAACTTCTGCCGTAGGCCAAGCATAATTCATGTCTGCGCCAATGTGTTTAGAATTCATCACATCATACGCTCCTCCATATGCTTTTCTAGTGACCACCGTGATGCGTGGCACGGTAGCTTCGCTAAAAGCATAGAGGAGCTTGGCTCCATGTACAATGATTCCATTCCACTCTTGGTCTGTTCCTGGCAAGAATCCTGGTACGTCTTCTAACACCAATAACGGAATATTAAAACAATCACAGAAGCGTACAAATCTCGCCGCTTTTTTAGAGCTATCTACGTCTAATACCCCTGCTAAGTACATGGGATTGTTAGCAACGATTCCGATGCTTTTACCTCCTAATCTGGCAAATCCACATAGAATATTCTCTGCATAGTTTTTATGAATTTCAAAAAAGGAACCTTTGTCTATAATACCTTCTACGACATCACGCATATCGTATGGTTTATTGACACTATCTGGCAAAATATGCATTAATTCTTCTCGCTCTTCGGCACCTAACTCATAGTCGTAAACCTCTGGTTTTTCTTGATTATTCTGAGGGATGTAGCTCAATAGCGACTTGATATCTTCTAGCAAGGCTACATCGTTGTCTGATACGGTATGTGCAACACCCGATTTGGTACTGTGGGTGCTCGCTCCTCCAAGTTCTTCTGAGGTTACCTCTTCATTGGTTACAGTTTTGACTACATTAGGTCCTGTCACAAACATATAACTTGTGCCTTGTACCATCATGGTGAAATCTGTCATCGCTGGGGAGTAAACAGCTCCTCCTGCACAAGGCCCCATAATGGCTGATATTTGAGGAATCACTCCAGAAGCTTTCACATTCCTGTAAAATATATCTGCATATCCTCCCAGTGAGCGCACGCCTTCCTGAATTCTGGCTCCTCCTGAGTCATTCAACCCTATTAAAGGTGCGCCAACGCGTAAGGCCATGTCCATGATTTTACAAATTTTCTCTGCATGGGTTTCTGATAAAGACCCTCCGAATACCGTAAAATCTTGTGCGAATACATATACTAATCTTCCGTGAATGGTTCCGTAACCTGTAACAACTCCATCTCCATAAAACTTTTGATCTTCCATCCCGAAATCTTTGGTTCTGTGGGTTACCAAAGCGCCTATTTCCTCAAAAGATCCTTCATCTAAAAGATAGGAGATTCTTTCTCTAGCAGTTAATTTTTTGTTCTCGTGCTGGCGATCGATTCTTTTTTGACCACCTCCTAACTTCGCTAGCGCTAGTTTATCGTTGCGTTCATTTATTTTATCTTGCATGCTGTATTATTTAGGTAATCTCACTTTTTTCTGATCTTCAATATAGAGCTTTAACGCCATGATAGCAGCTAATTTAGCCTCCTCTTCGGTCTCTGTCTTTAGGGCTTCTGGATTATAGTATTGTTTGACAAAATTGGTGTCGAAATTCCCCGTACGGAAGGCTTCATGATTAAACACAAATCGACCAAAGGGTAAAGTAGTTTCTACACCATCTACATGATAGTTTTTGATAGCATCTAACATGAGCGCAATCGCTTCTTCTCTGTTTTTACCATAAGTTATTAACTTAGCCAACATGGGATCATAATAAATGGGAACCTCCATGCCTTCTTCGAATCCATTGTCTACTCTAATGTTTTCGCCGATAGGAATTTGATAAGTTTCTAAAGTACCTACACTTGGTAGAAATTCGTTGTAAGGGTCTTCTGCATATACTCTAAGTTCCATCGCATGACCATGAATGGATAAGTCTTCTTGCTTGAATGGTAACGCTTCTCCTCTGGCGATCTCTATTTGTAACTGCACTAAATCTTTTTGAATAATAAGTTCCGTTACAGGATGTTCTACCTGCAAACGGGTATTCATCTCTAGGAAATAGAAATTTTTATCTGAGTCTAATAAAAATTCTACCGTTCCAGCACCCACATAATCACATGCTTTGGCAACCTTAATAGCTGCCTCTCCCATTTCTTTTCGTAATTCTGGCGTTAGTACTGCTGAGGGTGCTTCTTCTATTACTTTCTGATGTCTTCTTTGAATACTACAATCTCGCTCGAATAAAGAAACCACATTGCCATGCGTATCTGCTAAGATTTGAATCTCTATATGACGAGGAGAAGTCACATATTTTTCTATAAAAACAGATCCATCACCAAATGCGGATTGTGCTTCTGAAATAGCACGTTCCATCTGGCTTTTTAAATCTTCTGCTTTCTCAACTACCCGCATTCCTTTTCCTCCACCTCCGGCAGAGGCTTTGATTAAGATTGGATAGCCAATTTCATCTGCAATAGCTTTAGCTTTTTCTACATCGGTAATGGCTTCTTCTATTCCAGGAACCATCGGGATATTATAACCACTAACAGCTTCCTTAGCTGCTAGCTTGTCTCCCATTACTTTGATAGCATGTGGGCGTGGCCCAATGAATGTCATTCCAGCTTTGTCTACCGCTACTGCAAAACTGGCATTCTCACTTAAGAAACCATATCCTGGATGAATCCCATCTACCTTCAGCTTTTTAGCTTCCTCTATGATTTTATCTCCTAATAAATAAGATTCTGATGATGGTGGGGGACCCAATAAAATGGCTTCATCTGCAAATTTTACATGAGGAGAATCTCTATCCGCTTCTGAATATACCGCCACGGTTTTAATTCCCATTTTGCGTATCGTCTTCATCACACGTAGGGCGATTTCCCCTCTATTAGCTACTAGTATTTTTTTCATAAATAATGATCTGTAATTTCACAAATAGTCGTGCCCTATATGAAGCTTTATGCAAAAGACCTTGGACACACCCTATAAATTTATGAATTTTTTGAGAAATTATAAGAGATTTTGTAAAATTTAACCATAAAAAAACGTTTAATGATAAAGCGTCTTTCTCTCTGGTTTGTCCAATGATTAAATGCCCTTATATAATCCCTCTGGAACGTACTTGCCTTATATGCAGGTTTAAATCTTCTGGAATATTGTTCTCATACAACCAATCATAGTCAAAGTCTGCATCATTCAATTTTTCCTTTAATAAATTGTTCTTTTCGATTAAATCTGCTAATTCCTCAAATAAAGCATCAAACTCAAACTGATCATCTGCGTGTAATTTTTCTACGAGCGTCAATATTTTGAAGATTCTTGCTGCAATGTATTTATTTAATTTCTCTATCGGAAAATTATAATGCTTACTAATCGCAGGATTAAATTGCTTGAGCGCTGCAATGAGCATCACTGTATTCAAATAAGGTTCTCCAAATTTATCATTGGTGGTTTTTACATGATAAGTGATATCTCCACTTATATAACGCAGAATACTTTTAATCTTATTAGCCGAGCGCGTGATTGAATTTTCTATGCGGTGTAGAATATCCTGTTCCAAGGCATTTCTTCTATCATCTTGGGTGTCCTCACTGACCAACTCAAAATGTAACCGATGAAATAGAATATCATCTTTCTTCAAAAGTCTTAAAAAATATTTATCCTTTTCTTTCTCTGGAAGATTGAGTAATGCTTCTTTAAATTCAGGTTCTATTTTGAGCGCCATATGTTATACTCTGATAACTTTAATTATTTTAAAACTATTTCTTCTTCACTTTCTTTTACTTCTCCAATCACATAAGCGTCTTCTCCTAATTCTTTTAGGACAGCAATCGTCTTATCTTGAAATTCTGGTTTTACAACAACCACCATCCCCACACCCATATTGAAAGTACCAAACATTTCGTTTTCATCAATATTGGCACGTTTTTGAAGTTCCTGCATGATTTCAGGCACTCTCACTTCGCTTTTTTCTATTGCCACACCTAAACCTTTTGGCAAAATTCGAGGTACATTTTCAATTAATCCACCACCTGTGATATGAGCAATTCCATTGACCTCTACTTGGTCTAGCAAGCCCATAATGGGTTTACCATATAATTTAGTTGGAACTAAAAGGGTTTCATATAATGGTTTTCCCTTCCATTCTTCCTTAAAATCAGGGAACACTTTTCTGACTAAAGAAAAACCGTTGCTATGAAAACCTGAGGCTGGAAGCGCAATGACTACATCACCTGGACCGATTTTGCTACCGTCTATAATATCCTCTTTTTCTACAATTCCTACACAAAAACCAGCCACATCATAATCACCTAGTTGGTACATTCCAGGCATTTCTGCCGTCTCGCCACCAATCAAAGAGCAATTGGTTTCTTTACAAGCTTTTACAATTCCTCCTACAATTTCTGCAGCAATATCACTGTCTAATTTACCACACGCCAAATAATCTAAGAAAAATAAAGGCTTAGCTCCATGGCATAAGATATCATTGGCACACATAGCGAAACAATCAATACCTACTGTATCATACTTCTTTACATCTAATGCGATACGCAGTTTTGTTCCAACTCCATCTGTTCCACTTACTAAAACTGGATTATTGTACTTTCCTAACTCATAAAAAGCTCCGAATGATCCAATTCCATTCAATACATTGGGAGAATGCGTGGATGCCACTGCATCTTTAATTTTACTTACGGTATTATAACCTTCTTCTTTGTTAACGCCTGCGTCTTTGTATGTTGCCATGATATTATGTTTACGGAATGAAATTAACTGTAATGAATGTGTTCACAATTTAGTAAAAGTAACTTCCCATGCAGTTTAATATTGAAAAGTCTTTTGCCTTTTTGCTTTTAATCTTCTTAATTGTCATGAGATGGATTATATTGAAGACTTGCTTGAAGCTCGGGATGAGGTTTTGTTGGGATGACAGGATATTGTTCTGTAAAACAACCAAAACAGTGGTTCTTAGACTTCAACAAATCAATCAAATTGGGAACCGTTAAGAAGTCTAAGCTATCTACATTCAGATATTGCCTTAACTCTTCTATAGACTTATTAGCTGAAATTAAGTCTTTTTTGAACGGCATATCTATACCTAAGAAACATGGAGCGATAATGGCTGGAGAAGCACTTCTAAAATGAATTTCTTTTGCTCCAGCATCCTGCAAAATTTTAATCAAAAGCTTACTGGTAGTTCCTCTCACAATACTATCATCTAATATTACCAATCGTTTCCCTTTAATTTTAGGGATAATAGGATTCAATTTTAAATTCACAATACGCTCACGCATTTCTTGCGTAGGAACAATAAAAGATCGGCTCATATACCTGTTCTTAACAAGTATCGGCTTAAAAGGAATACCACTTGCTTCGGAATACCCAATGGCCGCTGGAATTCCAGAATCTGGAACACCTATTACAACATCTGCATCTACGGGTGATTGTTCATATAATTTTCTCCCACTTTCTACCCGTAAATCATATACTTCTTTCCCTTCTAGAATAGAATCCGGACGTGCAAAGTAAATATATTCAAAAGCACACATGCGTTGCTTTGGTTCGTCTGTAATCATGTAAGATTCAACACCCTCTTGGCTACACACTACAATTTCACCTGGTTTCAAATCTCTTTCAAATGTAGCTCCGATGGCATCAAAAGCACAACTTTCAGAAGCAAAAACATAGGCATCTTCTCCGAGTTTACCCATACAAAGTGGTCTAATCCCATTTGGATCTCTGAAAGCGGCTAATTTATTATCTGTCAATAACAGAACAGAATAAGCACCCTTGATTTGCTTGGCTACTTCTCGCACCGCTTCTTGTACTGGTTTATCTGCGTGATACTGAATAGCTCTTAACATAACCTCTGTATCCGAAGTAGCAAGGAATGGTAAATCTTTAGCCTTTAACTCTTCTCGAAGTTCTTCCACTTCAATTAAATTACCATTATGTGCGATAGAAAAATAAGGTTTACCAAATTGATTTACCGTATATAAAGGTTGAATATTTTTAGTACTTCCGTCCCCCGCTGTTGTATATCGGGTATGGCCTATGGCAGCGTTACCCATATATTCTTCTGGATTCTCTATATGCTTAAAGGCATCTAGCACGAGTCCCTCTTGCTTAAAGGTACGCAAGTCCCCGTTTTTGAGTACTGTTAAACCACAAGCTTCTTGCCCACGATGTTGTAGCGCAAACATACCGAATTGTTGTATGGAGAAGGTGTCAATATCGCTTTTGGAATAAACGCCAAAGATACCGCACTCTTCGCGCATTGACTTTGGATTGAAAAGATTTTGATTTGAATCTTGTTCTTTTGGAAACATAAAAAACAATTAAGCTGCAATTTAGTGATGATTTTCAATCTTACCAATTTTTTTACCTCATCTCTATTGCATCTGTTGTATAGACTAAATTTAGAATAATTTCAATTTCTACATTAAAAGTCTATTTGGTTCT
This sequence comes from Weeksellaceae bacterium, assembly GCA_051011115.1. Classification (GTDB taxonomy): domain Bacteria; phylum Bacteroidota; class Bacteroidia; order Flavobacteriales; family Weeksellaceae; genus Profundicola. The sequence goes on along the minus strand of JBPCUN010000003.1, from coordinate 28,992 downwards.
ATTTGGATTTTGCTTTACAAAAGCGTCCCAGCCCGTGTAGCCTTTGCTTTGAGTTAATTTACCAGAATTAAAATGATGACACACGGCCGCAGCTAGCCCATCTGTTGCATCTAAGTTGGTAGGTAAATCTTTTATTTTTAACAAACTTTGTAGCATACCAGCCACTTGTTCTTTGCTTGCATTCCCATTACCCGTGATAGCCATTTTAATTTTTTTGGGGGAATATTCTGTAATGGGAACCTCTCTATATAAACCAGCCGCCATCGCAACGCCTTGTGCTCTACCTAATTTTAACATCGATTGAACATTTTTCCCAAAAAATGGTGCCTCTATGGCCAATTCATCCGGATGATACTCATCTATTATTGCTAAGGTTCTTTCAAATATTTTTTTAAGCTTCAGGGTATGCGTAGTATATTTTTTTAAAATTAAATCGTCCAACATAATCAATTTCATCTGATTATTCTTCACAGCAATGAGTCCAAAACCCATGATACTGGTTCCTGGATCTACACCTAATATGATTCTTTCATGGTTTATTTTCATCTTACTGCTCTTCTACTTCTCCTATATTAATCAAGGCATCACCCTTAGTCACTACCGCTTGGTTATTCAATCCTATTACATAGCCAGCTTCTGTAGCAAGGACTTCTGACTTAAAATCACCAAAGGGACTTGTAATAAACCCCATCGACTGCCCTTCCTCTACATAATCTCCATACTCAATTTTAGCAATCCACATGCCTGAATCTGGACACCTATACCATGACTTATCATGTATCATGAGACTATCTCCTCTTGGCTCAGGCTCTCGACTACTCATACCGAAGGCGGATAACAGGCGATGTGCACAATTATAACCTTCGTAAATGGCATAATTATCATAACGCAGACTTTCTCCACCTTCATACACCACTACATGCTTGCCTTGCTCCTGACATTCCATTCGGAATGAACCTAAAATAAGTTTAGAATTAATCAGAAATGGTGCATGACACTTTTTAGCCAAATCTAAGGTTACAGGATCAGAGAAATCACCTCGTATTTGCGGATAATTTGTTCTCTGTGCTCCCCCCGTATGAAAATCTATTCCATAATCAATATGTGGAATAATATATTTAGTTACATGATATGCTACTTTAGAAGCCAATGAACCAGTTTCATATCCAGGAAAACTTCTATTTACATCTTTGCCATCGGGTACATAACGGCTAAAATTTAAAAATCCATAAATATTGATAATGGGAATGCAAATAACCGTACCACACTCAACTCGATTTAAGTTGTTATCTAAAATTCTACGTACAATTTCTACTCCATTGATTTCATCTCCATGCATCCCAGCTGAAAACAAAATGGTGGGTCCAGGTTTAGACGACCTATAGATAATCACTGGAATTTCTATAGGTGTACGGGTGGTTAAATAAGCCACATTCATATGCACAACCGTTTCGGTATCTACTGGAATGGGTGTATTATAAATATTCAATTTGTTGTAATTTTTAACCTTTTGATCTATTTATCTTGGTGCTTGACTGTGTTCTAGCACCATGTTCTACATATTGTATGATAATTTCTGCAATATTTAGATTCGTTGCTGCTTCTATTCCTTCTAAACCTGGAGATGAATTTATTTCTAAAATTAAAGGTCCTCTTTTAGATCGTAACATATCCACCCCAGCCACTTGCAACCCCATCGCGCGACAAGCTTTAACAGCAATTTGTTTTTCTATTGGAGTCAATTTCACTTGTTTAGCAGTACCACCTCGATGCAGGTTTGATCGGAAATCTCCTTCTTTCCCAGATCTTTCCATAGCACCTACTACCTTATTATTTACTACAAAAACCCGAAGATCTTTCCCTCCAGCTTCTTCTATAAACTCCTGCACCATCACTTTGGCGTGCAAACTGTGCATGGCTTGTATTACAGATACAGCAGCCATTTTGGTCTCCAGTAACATTACGCCTACTCCTTGAGTTCCTTCTAAAACTTTAAGAACAATGGGAACGCCGCCTACAAAATCCAAAATTTCTTCTGCTTCTAAAGAAGAATTCATGTTGGTGTAGAATGTTTTAGGAAAATCAATAGACTCTCTAGATAATAATTGCATCGAACGTAATTTATCTCTAGACCTCAACAATGCATTAGAAGTTAATGATGTAAATACATTCATCATTTCAAATTGTCTAATCAATGCCGAGCCATAATGGGTAATAGAAGATCCAATTCTTGGAATAATGGCATCTACACGCTCCAGTTTATGCTTTACCACATGAATTCCAGGCTCGTTCTTCTCCATGACTAGGTTACATTTCAATGGATCTACTACAATCACACGATGCCCCCTTTTCTTGGCTTCCTCTAGCAAACGATGCGTAGAATAGATGTAACTAGACCTAGATAATATTGCGATTTTCATATACGGGAATACGGGAATTAATGAAGTTCAAATATAATTAAATTTATTCCGAAACAATTTTATTCCTAAAAATGTTGTGATAAAAAAATTAGTTTGTATTTTTGAATTTTAAAATCGATAATTATGGATCAGTTTATAGGGTTTGTATTCTTTGTAGTAATGGCATTATCAGGATTTTGGTGTCTTACTTTCTTAATTGGTATCCTTCCGTATTGGCTTACTACAGGTGTTGCAGAGCTTAATGGAAAGATTAATGCAGACGTGGATCCAGAAGAGGTGAGATCTAAAAAACTATACGAACAAGAAGGTGTGGAAGTTATTTATCAAAAATAAACCAACACATCATTTAGAAAATATTTTAGAATTCTCGTAACTTGTATACAAATACTAGTTATGAGAATTCTTTTTTTATTTTTAATTCTTTCATTTTCGATTCAATCTTGCAGTACATTACCCACTTCGCAAGACGCACAAGAACATAAGCTTACACTAGAGGAGAACAAGGATGGCGAATATGACATTATAGTCTTTGATAGCGATTACAATTATTATTTAAATGCCATTGCTTACCCTATCGATTACTATTCTGAGTCCTATTATAAAAATAAAAACACCTTCTTGGTCAACGAATGGAATTATAGACACAGTCAACCTATGCGCTTTAATCCATCGATATACGAGGTAAGTATTGACTACAATCCTCAAATTAATTACGGTAAAACTTTAGAGTATAAGCTATTTAACTTCTTTCGATTTATGGAATGGAAGCATGAAATTGATTTAGATAGGATTAGAAATTGAATTTAATTTTGAATGCTCTTAAAAATTATATATTTGCCACATGATTCAAAGTGATACTTTAAAAGATATATTAGAACGTGTAGACAATCTACACGAGTATCTAGAAATAGATAAAAAGAAGATTGAAATTGCCAATGCAGAAGAAAAAGCTGCATCGCCAGACTTTTGGAATGACTCTAAAAGCGCACAAGTTCATATGAAACAATTGAACTTGAAGAAAACATGGGTAAACGACTATCAAGAAGTAAAACAAGCAGCGAATGACCTAGAGGTGCTATATGAGTTTTATAAAGAAATGGGGGAAGGCTCTGAAGATGATATTGATAGACAAGCCAATAAGACTTTAAATCTTTTAGAAAAGATAGAGTTTCGTAACATGCTTTCTGATGAGGGTGATGACATGAGTGCAGTGTTGCAAATTACCGCTGGCGCTGGTGGTACAGAGTCTTGTGATTGGGCAAGTATGTTGATGCGTATGTATATGATGTGGGCAGAGAAAAACGGTTATAAAGTCAAAGAATTAAACTACCAAGAAGGAGATGTAGCTGGCGTGAAAACCGTAACACTAGAGATTGATGGAGAATATGCGTTTGGTTACTTGAAGGGTGAAAATGGGGTACATCGATTGGTTAGGATTTCTCCTTTTGATTCTAATGCCAAGCGTCACACCAGCTTTGTGTCTGTATATGTATATCCATTGGTAGATGATTCTATTGATATAGAAGTAAATCCTAATGATGTAGAATTACATACTTCTAGATCTGGAGGTGCTGGTGGACAGAACGTAAATAAGGTAGAAACTAAAGTACAGCTTACCCACAAACCTACGGGGATTGTAGTGGTATGTTCTATAGAGCGTTCACAATTAGCGAATAGAGAACTAGCGATGCAGATGTTGAAATCTGAACTCTATAAAAAAGAATTAGAGGAACGTATGCAGGCTCGTAACGAGATTGAAGCTAATAAAAAAGCTATTGAATGGGGTAGCCAAATTAGAAATTATGTAATGCATCCCTACCAAATGGTAAAAGATGTGCGCACAGGAGAAGAAACCTCTGATGTAAGCAGTGTGATGGATGGTGATCTTGATCAATTTTTAAAAGCTTACTTGATGTGGAGCAATCAAACAGAAGAAAAAGATACTTTTTTATAATCAAATAATCTTTGTTTATTTGCCCAAGTTTTTGATTCTTAATTAAAAAGACAAATGAAAATAATTATTGCAGGTGCAGGCGAGGTTGGGTTCCATCTCGCTAAACTTTTATCTAATGAATCCCTGAACATCACAGTGATTGATACTGATAAGGAGAAATTAGCTAAAATTGAAACCCAATTAGATGTTTTAATACATCGGGGAGATTGCGCCTCTTTCCAAACCTTAAAAGAAATAGGCGTAGCAGAAACAGATATATTTATCGCTGTTACCCAATTACAAAACACCAATTTGATGGCTGCTTTAATTGCCAAAAAATCTGGCTCTAAGAAAGTGATTGCTAGGGTTACCAATCCAGAATTTCTAGAAAGGCAAAATATTGCTGCACTTAATCGCGCAGGAATCGACATGATGATTTCTCCTGAAGAATTAGCAGCGAACGAGATATTTCATTTGATAGAAGAATCTGTATTTAGTGAGGTCCATTCTTTTGACAATGGTGCGTTGAATCTCTTTGGAGCAGTATTAAGTAATAAATCTACCATATTAAATAAAACTGTAAAGGAGACGGCTGATGAATTTGGTGATAAAATAAACTTTATCCCCATTCTCGTTATACGATCTATTGAAGGTGGTTATGAAACCATTGTACCTAGAGGACAAACCGTTTATAGAGAAAATGACCATGTATATTTTATAGCCTTAGAAACGGCGAAAGAAATCATGTATCGTTTGGTGGGTAAAGAACATCAAATCCTTACAGATGCCATGATTTTAGGTGGCGGGAGAATCGGGACCAAAACCGCTCGATTGCTCAAAGATCGTAATCATAATGTGAAGATTATAGAGTATGACAAAGACAAAGCCTATGAACTTGCAGACGAATACCATGATATTATGGTTTTACATGGGGATGGTAGAGATTCTGACTTATTAGAAGAAGAAGGCATCTCAGAAGTTGATGCTTTTGTAGCCGTTACTGGTAGATCAGAGACCAACATCATGGCATGTTTACTTGCTAAGTCTAAAGGGGTTAAAAAGACCATTGCGCTTGTAGAGAATATGGATTACATACACTTAAGTCAAGAAATTGGTATTGATGGTTTTATCAATAAAAAACTCATGGCAGCGAGTGCAATCTTTAAACACATAAGAAAAGGTAAAGTACTGGACGTTACTAATTTATATGATTTAAAGGCTGAGGTATTAGAATTTAGAGTTGATGAAAATTCCAAAATTGCCAATAAAACAGTGTGCGAAGTGCATTTTCCTAAAAATGCCATTATTGGAGGGGTTGTAAGAAATGGAAAAGGTCACATCCCTACCAAGGGATTTGAAATTAGACCGAATGATAGAGTGGTTGTGTTCTCTCAACCTAATAGCATTAAAAAAGTAGAAGAATTTTTTGAAGCGTAAGCTATGCCTTATTTAAAAAAAATAAATTATCCTATCATTATCAACCTCTTGGGAATTCTCTTGCTTTTGAATTCGCTATTCATGCTATTGTGTGTACCCGTAAGCTTGTACTTTGGAGAAGAGGCTTACTTAGGATTGTTGTATGCAGGGTTAACAACAGCTCTTGCTGGCTCTATAGCTTACCTAGCAACTAGAAAGGCAAAGAAAAGTGTAGGCAAAAGAGAAGGATATTTAATTGTTGGTTTGGGTTGGATAAGTATGGCCTTTTTTGGGTCTCTACCCTATTTATTTACCATACCCCAATTAGGCGAAGAGGTACAAGCGATAAATCATATTAACCTAACCAATGCCGTCTTCGAGACTGTGTCGGGGTACTCCACTACCGGAGCTTCTATCTTACAAAATATTGAAATCATGCCAAAAGGATTACTCTTTTGGCGTAGTTTGACCCACTGGATTGGTGGGATGGGAATTATCGTACTTACCATTGCTATTTTGCCCTTATTAGGAATTGGAGGCATGCAGCTATTTGTTGCAGAGGCACCTGGTATTTCAGCGGATAAATTGCATCCTAGAATTACAGATACTGCCAAGAGATTATGGCTGATTTATATGGCTTATACTGTGATAGAAACCATATTGCTTAAAGTATTTGGAATGAATTGGTTTGATGCTGTTAACCATTCATTAAGCACACTTTCCACAGGGGGATTCTCTACTAAAAATGCCAGTATGGCCCATTGGAATGATCAGCCAATTATACAGTACATTGTCATCTTATTTATGTTTCTAGCTGGAACCAATTTTGTATTAAACTACTATATATTTAAGCGGAAATTCAAGAAAGTATTTAGTAATCAAGAATTCTTGTTCTATACTGGGATCATCATCGTTATCACCATCATATGTACTACCATCGTACATTTATACGCAGACCCTAGCAATACTACCATTACGCATCCAGGGGTAAACATTGATATATTCGGGAATAGACATTTTCAATTAGAAGAATCCTTTCGCCATAGCTTATTCAGCATCATCTCTGTGATTACAACCACAGGGTTTGTGTCAGCGGATTTCACGCAATGGACACCTTTTTTATCTATTATATTCTTTGCTATGATGTTTATGGGAGGATCTGCAGGGTCAACATCGGGTGGCGTAAAAATTGTACGTCATTTAATCTTGATGAAGAATAGCTACAGCGAATTTAAGCGACTCTTACATTCTAGAGCAGTTATCCCCGTTCGATATAATAAAAAGGCCATAGAGCCTAAGATTGTATTTAACGTGTTAGCATTCTTTATGATCTATATGCTTATCTTCATCTTTGGATCTATTATTATGGCGTTTTTAGATGCAGGGACAGATCCAGATATTAGTAAATTTGCCTCCATATTAGGAGTTACTGCCTCTTCCTTAGGAAATGTAGGTCCTGCTTTTGGGGATTACAGCCCTGTAGATAATTATGCAGCTATGACAGCACCGGCCAAATGGTTTAGTGCATTTCTCATGTTATTAGGAAGACTAGAATTGTTTACGATATTGATTTTATTGACTCCTTCTTTTTGGAAGAAATAAGCTACAAAGCATTAAATTTAAGCAAGAAATCTAATGCTTGTCTATAACCATCTAAACCTTGACCGCTGATGATTTTAATACAATTATCACCTGTAACAGATATTTTTCTAAAATCCTCTCTGGCATAGATATCAGAAATATGAACCTCTACCACCGGTGCAGAAATAGCTTTAATGGCATCTGCTATCGCATAAGAATAATGTGTATACGCACCAGCATTCAAGATTATCCCCTGAAATCTGAATCCTACATCATGCAGTTTGTCTATAATGCCGCCCTCATGATTGGTTTGGTAATAGTGTAAAATCTGATTTGGGTAATCTACCAGCATCTTTTCAAAGTAAGAATTAAAAGATTCTTTACCATAGATTTCTGGTTCTCTTTTACCTAATAAATTGAGGTTAGGCCCGTTTATAATCTGATAATTGTTTCTCATACACTAAGGTCATTTTAAAGCTTCTCCAACAAAGTTATAAAAGAAACACTGTAAATTTGTTAGCGAACGTTCAAAAATATACATAAATTTGATAGCAATTAGATTTAAACATGGGAAGAACATATCAAACTTTAGGAGAATTTATTATTGACAATCAAGAAGATTTTCAATATTCCACTGGAGAATTATCTCGTTTACTAAGCTCTATTCGATTAGCCACAAAAATTGTTAACCAGCAAGTAAACAAAAATGGACTTGTAGATGACATTTTAGGAGACGTTGGAGAAGAAAATGTGCAAGGGGAAGTACAGAAGAAATTAGATGTTTTCGCCAATGAAACCTTTATCAAGGCGCTTACTCAAAGAGAAGTTGTATGTGGTATTGCCTCAGAGGAAAATGAATTCTTTATTCCAGTAGAAGCAAGAGCCAACAGTCATTTAAGCAAATATGTGGTTTTGATAGATCCATTAGACGGCTCATCAAACGCAGATGTGAACGTAACAGTAGGAACTATATTTTCTATTTATAGAAGGGTAACTCCAGATGGAACACCTGTGACTATAGAGGATTTCCTACAACCCGGAAACAAGCAAGTAGCAGCAGGATACGTAGTGTATGGGTTATCTACTATGCTGGTATACACCACGGGAAATGGTGTCAATGGATTTACCTTAGACCCATCGATAGGAATATTTTATCTATCTCACCCCAATATGAAATTCCCAGAAGATGGGAACATATATTCCATCAACGAGGGAAATTATGTTCATTTTCCACAGGGAGTTAAAGATTATCTAAAATATTGCCAGCAATCAGATGGTGACAGACCATACACCTCTAGATACATTGGATCTTTAGTCTCCGATTTCCATAGAAACATGCTCAAAGGAGGAATCTATATTTACCCCTCAGGAACCAATCACCCTTACGGTAAATTAAGATTGCTCTATGAATGTAACCCCATGGGCTTCCTATGTGAGCAAGCAGGCGGAAAAGCCACAGATGGATACCAAAGAATCATGGATATAGAACCATCTGAACTGCATCAACGGGTTCCATTTTTCTGTGGATCAGAAAACATGGTAAACAAAGCAGAAGAGTTCATGGCCAAATACCCAGAAGACAAAATTGACTACCAAGAATTAAAGAAAATTTCATTAGAAAAAGAGCAGTAAAACGTTCTTATCGGTTAGAAAAATAAAACGCACAAGTCACACAACCCAAAGAATAAGGAGCCAAGAACCCGCTTTCCATTCCAATTCCGCAGTTGCAGACTTATAAAAACTCGGCTTTTCAAGCGCTTCCATTCGGTCGCACATGAAAAGCCGCTTTTTATTTACGCCCGCCCCTTTACGGGATTTCCATTGCAATCGGGGCTAGGTAATGTTTAAATTTAAGATTGCTTTAACTAATTTGTTAAGATTTTGTACATTTATATGTTAAGACTAATAGACATCAATGGAATATACGAAAGAAGACATACAACGAATTGTTTCTCATTTAAAGCAATACAAACATCGATTATCTAAAATTTATAATTGGAGTATAAATTTTGAAAAACTTATTGAATTAAAAGTATTTAGTTCTAGTGAGGTTGAAAATATTATTCGTAAAAATAATTTTGAACAAGCCATTGAGTTAAGAAATAGAGTTGAGTTAAAGCTTTCTGAATTTCTAAAACATTCAAAAGAAGACTTCTATAATTTATCTCATTGGATTATAAAAGATTGGGGAGGAATCAACGCTTCAAGAACTAGCAATTTGGAGTTAATAAAGAATTATCTAGATCAAGGAATAATAAAATTTGAAAGAATTGCCAGCCTTTCCAAAGTCCTATCATTCTTAAACCCTCAAGATTATATTATCTACGACTCCAGAGTAGCATACTCTCTAAATTGGATTTTGCTTTCAAATCATATAAAAAACAAGTATTTCCCTTTGCCAAGTGGTCGGAATCCTAAAATTTCAGCATTTGATATTAATGTTTTAATTCGCCTAAATAATATTAAAGAATATGCTGTGAATGAAGAAGAGACATTCAAAGAAAGATTATTTCTAAACAATATTGAAAATAAATTCTTCTTCACAAAAGCTGAAGCTTATTCTGAACTAAATAAATTAGTAAAAAGAATCAGTGAAGAACTCTGGAAAGAAAATAAGCAAGAAAATTTATATTATACTGAAATGTTATTGTTCGCCATAGCAGACAATGAAATATATAAAGAAATAACGAACTCAGTACATTTGAATATTCGAGAAAGAGGTTATGAAGTTCACTATGATGATGAAACTCCAGAACAGAAATTAGTTGCTGAATGGAACTGCATAATTCAATTAAGAAACCTTAACTATTCAGACAAGAGAATTGCCGAACACATGTCTACAACAATTGAAAAATTAAAGGATATTGAAGCCAGATATAAAAAGTTTTTCGCTTAAATAAATGAAAACTCCTACCTTTCAGTATAAATAAATACGTAGTTATCGCACATCATATCTAATTAAAACCATGAAAATAAAATTATACCCAGCATTTGAAGATGTTTTTATTAATGATCAACTTAAAGGGATTTTCTATCCGTTATGTACGATTATACTAAAAGATGTCAACCAAACACAGCTGCATTTTGTCTCTCATAATGGTGTTTGGATTGATGAAACATATTCCACTATGAACAATAATAATATATACACAAAATTTACATTAGTAGACGGGAAATATCAATTTGATGGGAATATAGACTTATATACTGGCCATGAAATCATCAAAGATATTTTAGAAATAATAGAAAATGACTTCACTGAAAATGGTGAATCATATCTAATGAATAAAACTAAAACCAAGGTATATATCTATAAAATTAAATCAAAGTTAACTCCATTCAAAGCATTTGATTTTGATTTAGAATATTATTTACAAGTCTTTTATGAGTTTTCTATCAATCGCCTCAATTATCAATTAAATGATAGTTTCGGTATGTTTAGAAAAGTTATTGATAATTGGAGTACACCAAACAAATCCCCCATAATACATGATATTGATGACAGTTTAGATGAAATTAAAATCAATGCAGCCTATTTATTACCTGAAAACATTCAACTAGAAGATTACAAAGAAATCGGTAGAGTAATTGGCTCAGAATTTTTTACAGATGGCAATGATAATATCTTGCTATATAATGAACGTGATTATTCAGTGTTGAATATAAATAGCTATTCTTAGAATTACATTTTTATAGACACAAAAAAAGATACATCAAACTAAAAAGGCTGGTTTTTCCATACCAAATAACATAAATAAAAACCCATAGAAAGCCTGTTATTTCCTCACTTTCCAACTACCTATAAGGTATTATTCTAACTCAAATGAAAAACTGGAATAAAATCATTTTCTTAAACTTAGCCGTGTTACTCTTGGGTCTTTTACCCTTTTTGCCAGGTCCAGAATTTTTCTTCTTTACATTTTATTTATATTCAATAATACAAATTATTGCATTGTTTGGGCTGGTTTTAGTTCCCATTGGATTGGTGTTAATCGGAATTCAAATTTTTGGTAAAACCAAGAATAAACCTAAGGTTTCTGGCGCTATCCTTACGATGACAATACCCCTAACATTATTTATTTCTGTATTTTGGCTTTCAAATTATAGTCGAGAATTTAGCCGTCATTATGCTATCAATCAAAGTGAAGAATTGATAAAAGCCATAGAAGAATATAAATTAAAAAACCATGAATACCCTAATACGCTAGAAGAACTAACCCCTAATTATATTGAAAATATCCCAGATGACGGGATTACAGGAATCAAAGGTTTTCACTATACCAAAGACACAACAAGCTATAAAATAGAATTTTACCAGAATTTAATTGTAGGGTTTAATTATGAAATAGTGCAATACTCTCCTAATTTACAACACAAATCAGAAGGTGAATTATCCACGTTATATGACACCAAACATCCTAACTGGAAGTACTATGTATATGATTAAAGCAGAAAATAACCCTAAAACCTCCTCAACTTCGCCAACAAACTAAAATCTGCCATGACCATCGCAGCTAAAGCCTCCACAATAGGAACTGCTCGGGGCACCACACATGGATCGTGCCTTCCTTTGCCATGTAAATCTACCTCTTCGCCAACAGCATTAATGGTCGGTTGCGTTTGCATCAACGTTGCTACAGGTTTAAAGGCTACTCGAAAATAAATATCCATGCCGTTGGAGATTCCGCCTTGTATTCCACCAGATAAATTAGATTGTGTGGATCCATCAGAGTTCAAAATATCATTATGTTCTGATCCTTTCATTTTGGCGCCACAAAAACCACTTCCATATTCAAAACCTTTTACGGCATTGATGGACATCATCGCGTGGGCTAATCGTGCATGCAGTTTATCAAAAATAGGCTCACCCAATCCGATAGGTATATTTTGTAGGACACAAGTGACTGTGCCACCTACCGTATCTCCCTCTTTTCGAACTTGCTTAATTTTATCAATCATTTGGGCCGCCACTTCTGAATCTGGACAACGAACGATATTATCTTCTATCTTACTAAAATCAATATCCTGATAAGGTTTTTCTAAAAATAAATCACCAACACTAGAAACCCACGCATGAATCTGAATATTGGGGATTAACTGTTTGGCAATAGCACCTGCCACCACCCAATTGGCAGTTTCTCTAGCAGAAGAACGTCCTCCTCCCCTATAATCACGAATACCGTACTTCTTGTCATACACGTAATCGGCATGGGACGGCCGGTAAGCTTGTGCATTATGGTCATAATCTTGAGACTTCTGGTTGGTATTTCTAATTTGAAAGCCTATAGGCGTACCCGTCGTTTTACCTTCAAAAATACCACTTAGAAATTCAACTGCATCAGCCTCTTTGCGTTGGGTCACAATATTGGATTGGCCTGGTTTTCTACGATTCATTTCATATTGAATCTTCTCAAAATCTATAGATAGACCAGCGGGACAACCATCTATGATTCCACCTATTGCCGCCCCATGACTCTCTCCAAAAGTGGTGAGTTTGTATATTTTACCAATTGAATTAAACATATTTACAAAGATAGAAATTCAATACACAGAAAATCATTATCTTTAAACAAAGTTTTCTACATGAAATATACACTAACAATCTTATCTTTTTTCTGTCTTATTTTCAATTATGCACAAGAAGTTTCTGACTATAAGTATGTGTCAGTTCCAATAAAATTCAGTGATTTTGATGCGAATGAATACTCCTTAAACAATCAATTGAAGATTTGGCTTAAGAAAAAGAATTACGAACCTCTCCCTTCACAAAGACAATATTGGCCAGAGGAGGCTAAACTAAATCCTTGTAGAGTCCTTACCGCAGATTTATTGGATACAGGAACGATGTTCAGAAATAAATTGACAATAAAATTATCAGATTGTAATAATAGCGTAGTCCTAGAACAAGAAGCAGAATCCAACATCAAGGATTATCAAAAAGGGTTTAGTGATGCATTAGAGAAATTAATGAGTAAAATTGTTGATTCTGATGCGCAAGACGATATCGTAAACCCAACTAAAAATGAAGTAACGATTGTTACTAAGACTACCACTCCACCAGCTTATCAAAAGATGTTACCTAAAGAGAAGCAAACCAAGCCTACAACCAAAACATATACTATTGAAGAGCAAAACAGTACTTACAAGAACACTGACATCAAAATTACAGCGCTTAATAACAATGAAATAATGGTGTTAGATGTGAAAAACTCTAAAGTTCTGGCGCATTTTTACCCTGCCAAACTAGAAGGGATTTATCATGTCAAAATCAATACGCCTCAAGGAACCTCTTATTACACCATAGGCTATAAGGATGCACAGGGGAATTTAAGCTATGAAAAAACGTCAGATTTTCAGCAATGGGAATTGATAGAACTGAACTAAATTCCATTTGGAATAATAATTGATTTTTCACGTAAAATTTTATAATGAATATTTTAAATAAACAACCCTTTCAAACTCCATATCAAACACCTCCTTTTACAAAAATTAAAACTTCTGACTTTGAGCCCGCTATACATTCTGCCATCGCAGAAGCCAAAGCAGAAGTAAAGGATATTATAGAAAATAAAGAAATTCCGGATTTTAAAAATACGGTAGAAGCTTTAGCCTTAAGCGGAGAAAAATTAAGCCGTATAACATCTATATTTTTTAATTTAAACTCCGCTGAAACTTCAGATGAAATACAGGCTATTGCGCAAAACATCTCACCTCTTCTTTCAGAGTTTAATAATGATATTCGATTAAACGAGCCATTATTTGAGAAAATTAAGCAAGTTTATGACAATAGAGATTCTTTTGATTTATCCGCAGAACAATTACAACTATTGCGTAAAACCTTCAAAAGTTTTAGTCGCAATGGTGCTTTGCTTTCAGCTGAGAAAAAAGAAAAACTAAGAAAGATTGATAAAAAACTAGCTACATTAAGCCTACAATTTGGTCAAAATGTATTGGCAGAAACCAATGAATACCAATTACACCTTACCAACAAAAGTGATTTGGATGGTTTACCAGAAGCAGTAAAAGATATGGCCGCTGCAGAAGCCAAAGATCATGACATGGAAGGTTGGATATTCACTTTACAAATGCCTAGCTACTTACCATTTATGAAGTTTGCGAATAATCGCAAATTAAGAGAAGAGCTTTATAAAGCAAATGGTGCAAAAGCTTTTCAACATAATGAACACAACAACACCAATCATATCAAGGAGATTGTAAAACTGCGATACGATAGAGCACAACTCTTAGGTTATGCTACCCATGCAGATTTTGTCTTAGAAGAACGCATGGCCAAATCACCTGAAAAAGTGAATGAGTTCTTAGAAGATCTATTAATTAAAGCGAAACCCTTTGCAGAAAGAGATATCGCTTTATTACAAGATTATGCAAAACGAGAAGATCAGATTGAAGAATTAATGCCTTGGGATCATGCTTATTATGCTGAAAAAGTGAAAAAGGAGAAATTCAATCTAAGTGAAGAGGAGTTAAAACCTTATTTTGAGCTGAATAATGTAGTAGAAGGTGCATTCAAAATTGCCCATAAATTATATGGAATTTCTTTTATTCCAAATGATTCCATAGAGGTGTATCACCCAGATGTGAAAGTCTATGAAGTGAAAAATAGCGATGATGTGGTGATGGGTATCTTTTACACCGACTTCTTCCCTAGAAAAGGAAAACGTGCTGGTGCCTGGATGACTTCTTATCGTGATGGTTCCATATTAAAGAATCAGCATAAAGTACCACAGATTTCTATTGTTTGTAATTTTACTAAAGCAACGGAGAATGAACCTTCTCTATTGACTTTTAACGAGGTTACTACACTTTTTCATGAATTTGGGCATGCGTTACATGGTTTATTAGCTAATACACAGTATGAGAGCTTGGCTGGAACCAATGTGTATTGGGATTTTGTAGAGCTTCCATCGCAGTTTATGGAGAATTATTGTTATGAACCAGAGGCCTTAAAGCTTTTTGCTAAACATTACAAAACAGGTGAGGTGATCCCTATGGAATTGATCTATAAAATTATACAATCTGCTCAATTTATGGAAGGTTATCAAACATTAAGACAAATTAGCTTTGGTAAATTAGACATGGCATGGCATGGCGTAGACCCAAGAGGAATTGAAAATGTAGATCTATATGAAACTAAAGCTTTTGAGGGGACTCAACTATACCCGAAAATTGAGGGTACAAATATGAGTACTGCTTTTTCTCACATCTTCCAAGGAGGATATTCTTCTGGTTATTATAGCTATAAATGGGCAGAAGTTTTAGATGCAGATGCTTTTGATTTCTTTAAACAAAATGGAATCTTCGATCCGCTTACCGCACAGAAATTTTATAAACTGCTAAGTGCTGGTGGAACTATAGACCCAATGAAATTATACAAAGAATTTCGTGGTCAAGAGCCTAAGCCAGATGCCTTATTCAAGCGTGCTGGTTTGGTAACGAAGTAGATAAACTTTTCATATACAATAGAAGGGGCATGGTTGAATCTTCATCTATGCCCATTTTCTATAGTGTGAATTCTAAATTTTTACTTTTTAATTAAATATTTACAAATGTCTCTGACTATTGTAGGCCCTTGATATATGAAACCCGTATAAACTTGAACTAAGCTAGCCCCAGCATTCAATTTTTCTTGCGCATCTTTGCCATCAAAAATTCCACCTACACCGATTATTTTAATTTTTCCATGGCTCTTATCTGTAATGTATTGAATCACTTCTGTGCTCCTATCCTTTAGTGGTTTTCCACTTAATCCCCCCTTTTCTAATCTTAGAGGCTCATCACGATGCAGGCTTTCTCTATTGATTGTCGTATTAGTAGCTACAATCCCAGCAAGTTTTGTTTCTTCAACAATTTCTATGATATCATCTAATTGGTGATTCGTTAAATCTGGGGCGATTTTTAAGAGTACAGGGCGATTTTTGCCTAAAGATGCATTAACATCCTGTAGCTTCATTAATATTTCCTTTAATGGCTCTTTTTCTTGTAATGCACGTAAGTTTGGGGTGTTAGGACTACTCACATTCACTACAAAATAATCTACATAATCATAAAGTTTTCTGAAGCAGTATACATAATCATCTACCGCATGTTCATTGGGAGTAGTTTTATTTTTCCCGATATTCCCACCTATAATGATATTGGTTTTTACTTTCTTCAATCGTTCTACTGCTGCATCTACGCCACCATTATTGAATCCCATGCGGTTAATGAGTGCGTTATCATCTATTAATCTAAATAGCCTTGGTCTAGGGTTTCCTGCTTGTCGTTTAGGTGTTAGCGTTCCAATTTCTATATGGCTAAAGCCTAAATGTGCTAACTCATCTATATATTTAGCATCTTTATCAAAGCCTGCGGCTAGTCCCACAGGGTTTTTAAAGTCAATACCCCATAAGGAAGTTTGAAGTTTTGGGTCATGAACCACAAGCTTATTCTCTAATATAATTCTAGCAAAAGGCAAAGTTTGAATATATGACAACATACCCATAGAAAGGAAATGTGCATTTTCTGGCTTTAATTTAAAAAGTGCTTTTTTGATGAATGGATACATAACGAGAAGCTTTATAGGTGGTCATACAAATATCAGAAATTTTGAGGAAAGTAAGCCCCATATTTTAATAATTAAAAATTTGTATAAATCAATAAAGCCTGAAATTTAAAAACTTCAGGCTTTATTTAAAAAATTATAAATTGTGATGTGCAAGGTTTATTTTACAAACTTCACGCTAGATTTATTTCCTTTGTTATCTTCTACTACAGCGATGTAAACTCCTTTTTCTAAACCGCCAATATAAGTTGAATTTGCAACTTTTTGCCCGTTTAAATTATATACCTCTACAGCTTTTACATCAGACCCTTCAAAAACTAAGTTATCTTGTGCTACAGCAACTTTTAAGGTATTTTTGTTTAATCCTAATTCAATAGTTCCCATAGACTTTGATACTAAGTAAAAATTATCTACATCAATATCGAATGCTGATTCTTTACCAACTTTTAGAGCAAAGAAATTAGCAGATGCATCGGTACTATAGTTACTGATGTTTTCTAGGTTTAAAGAAACTTTAGTCCAGTTTCCTTTGGTATCAATTGATCCAGCATATTGGTTAGAACCTTCAGCTTCTAAAACTACATCTGCATTAGTAATTTCACCCCCATTGAATTTATAATAATCACCTGCATTATCATAAAGGTTCATAGAAATTGACTTAGATGGTGAAGTACCTTTTACAAAAAAGAAAATTTCTGTAATATCCGCTGGCAATCCCTCTGGAGCTGTCGCAGTAAATACATAATCGTTTCTAGTTGGCGTACCAACGATACTTAAAGAATTAGATCCATCTACACCTTCACCAACACCTTGCGTAGCATAGTCTTGTAATCCATAAGAATTTAACCCTGCCTCAAATGCAGCAAAATCTTCAAAATCAGCTCCGTCAAAAGCTAAATTTTGAGCAGAAATAGTCGTAGCTGAAAATATTACAGCTAATAAAAAATAGAATTTTCTCATAATTATTTGTTTTTAAATTAGTAACTATAAAATTAATACTTATTACCCAATACAAAGTTAAGATATTGTAAACAAAAAACCACCCAATAAATTGGATGGTTTTCTCTATTAGATAAAATTAAGTTAAAAAGAATATTTATAACCAATGCTAATTGTTCTACCTAAACTACGGCTTTGAAATACTTGATCCGCTGCATCGAATGATCTGTAAACATCTTCTTCATTATCTCCTAAAATATTATCTATTTTAAGATCAACTACAGAGTCTCCAAATTTCTTCACTAAACTAAAGTTTAATTTATGAAATGGGTTACTATAGATATCTGGTCTCAGACCATTACCTACGAAGTTTAATGTACTTCCCTTTACATTATAGAATAAACCATATTCCATATCATTATCTGGTGTAGTATAAGTAAATCCAGCATTGATGATATAAGGCGCTTGACCCGCCATATCACGCTCTCTCTCTATGTTTTCCCCATTCTTCTCATAGGCTTTTCTATCTTGATACTCCATTTCTGTCATTTCAATCGTAGATTTAACAACAGTTACATTGGCGTTTAAGCTTAAGTTTTCAAGGTCTGCTGATACAAAATCAAAGTTCTTTCTAAACTCAAATTCTCCACCGATTACTTTACCATCTCCTACGTTACGAGGTTGTACATTGATTGACGCGGAAGAAGCGATTAATACTAATTCAATTGGGTCGTCAAATGTCTTATAGAAACCACTTAGAGAGAACATTTCTGAATTATTCATATAGTATTCCCAACGTAAATCGAAATTATTAACTCTAGTTTCTACCAAATTACCTTTCCAGTCACCCAATTCAAATAAACCTCCATTAAAGGTAACTTGAGAAATAGGGTCTAATATCTGTGCGTAAGACATCTCTTTAAATGAAGGTCTTGCAATGGTCTTAGTAAATGAACCACGCATATTCATTCTACTTGTAGCTTCATAAATCAAGTTCACACTTGGAAAGAAGTCTAATGAATTTAAAACCTCATCGTTATCCAATCTTTGCTCTGGTCTCTTCACATCAATTGGGCGACCAGTATGCTTCAATACATAATTTTCTGCTCTAACACCTAAAATCGCTTTTAGATTTGCTATTGGATTAAATTCCAATGAAGCATATCCTGCGATATTATTAGAATTCGATTCATATTCATTAGGATTAATTTTATCATCTATAAAAGATGTAGAGAAATATACTTGACCTGTATTTAGATAATCTGGACTGAAAACCTCATTCCCATCACCAATCCAATCAAACTGAGGACCGTAAAACTGTACATTATAGGATAAAATACTATAGTCTCTATTTTTATAAGTGTTGCTAGCACCTAATTTTAATTTAGCATCTTCATTAAATAAAGATAAATCTTTTACTAAGTCAATCTTACTTGCAACATTGTATTCGTTTAATTCTCTCCAATATCTTGTTGGCATCCCTGCACCACCGGCATTAAATTTAATTTTACCAGTTGTAGTCTCATAAGCGGTTCTACGTAAATCTGGGTCTGATGCCTTAGACAATGTTGGTGAAATACCCCATTCTAATTCCCAATCAGATTCTGGAAAAGCATGAGTACCGTGCAATGATAAATTGGATAATGACTTCTCATTATAACCTAAAGTATAAGCGAACCCTTTAAATTGAGATGTTACACCTGAGGGTGATTCGGCTACAATATCTAATACACTAGAAGATTTTTCCCCATTTTGTAAATGCATTAAATTTAATACATACTTAGAGTTATTAGTTTTATAAGCTACCCCTCCTAAGATTCCTGCTAATACCGAATTCACTCCAAGAGAACCTTTTTGCTCTTTCTCTAATAACATTTCAGTATTATTCACATCAATATCTCTTACATACTGTCCATAATAATCGTCATCATAAAATTTAGTCTTATTCTTATATGATAGAGACAATACATATCCTAACTGTCTTCTATTCTCATTGGTAGAATTCTTTAAACTGATTTGATCTCCCATAGAGAAACTCATATCGAAGTCTAACAGACTGCTTTTGTTTTCAGGAGCTAAAGTTGAATTAAATTGATTCATAAATGTTGCAACTTCTTGAGCAGAATTACTTCCTAAGTAAGGTAGCTTATCAGTTAAAGCATTTGAAGGTAATTCTCTAGTTCCATCATCAAAGCCTAAAAAATCTGTTCCTCCACCTTCATAAGTGATATAATCACTATTGAAATGCATATCTGGGTTATATCCGATACCTGCAGAAATAGACATAAACTTATTTTTTGGGAAGTCTTTGGTTTTAATATTCATAATACCTCCTGTAAAATCAGCTGGCTGATCCGCAGTAAAATTTTTAGATACCATAACATTGTCCATTAAACTAGTTGGGAAAATGTCCATTTGAATGGTATTCTTGTCTGGGTCTAAACCTGGAATCTCAAACCCGTTTAAGGTTGTTTTAGAATATCTATCACCTAGACCTCTTATATACACATACTTACCACCTTCTACAGAAACTCCCGTTACTCGTTTAGCTGCATCTACCGCATTACCATCACCCGCTAATTCCATTTTTGCAGCTGATATACCGTCTAGCATAATCACGGACTTTTTCTTCATTTTTAATAAAGCCGTCTCTGTATTATTGCTTTGCGCTGCGGTAACCACAATACCTTCAAGCTCTACACTTTGATCAGTAGTTAATAAACTTTCATCTAAAAATAACTCACCTATATAATTAACTTCGTTCGCAGTAACTTCTACATCTTCTATTTTTTGCTCATAATAATTGTCCCCAGCTATGATGATGGTGTATACGCCCGGTGCTAATTCAAGATTAAAAGCTCCTTCTAAATCTGTAGATGTTTGTTGAGAGCCATCGGCTGTTTTCACAGTTAACCCTTGCAATGGATCTACCGTCATTGAGTCAAAGGCTTCTCCTCGAACTGTACCGTTTTGTGCAGCCATTAAGCTAAAACCAAACACGGTAAATAGCATTATTAAAACTTTATTCATAAATTTATTTTTACACAAAAAGACTAGCCATAAATATGACCAGTCTTATTTGCTATTATATTAATTATAATTTTGATCTAAAATCTTACTTCAATTCATCAGCACCAGCAGTCCAAGTCCAAGCGAATGGAGCCATATCAAATCCAGTAATATCTCCTTCTGCAATTCCTGCAGGGTTCTCTCCTGAAATTTTATCCACCAATACATCAGTAAAAGTTACATCTCCTTTTGTAGCAGCTACTCTATTTGTTATTCCTTTAGAATCATCATTAACCTTCACTTTAACATTGCTGATATGAGCAGCAGAATTGTCATCAAAGTTGAAAACATTTCCTCCACCAGCTACTACGTAACCATTTTTGATTGTATGTGCAGTTGGTGTAGCAGAACCTTCTGGTCCGTCTAATTCAAATGCGTTATCATTTGGTTTTACAACTAATAATCCATCTAAAGTACCAGTCCAGTTTTGATCTGTATCAATAGCATCATCCCCGTTATTCCAAACAGTTACATTCTTAACGTTTACAGTTCCACCAAAGAACTCAATTCCGTCATCCTGATTAGCAACAACCTCGATGTTTTCGATTACCGTACCAGCACCAACTCCACCTAATGTTAAACCATTAATTTCATTACCCTCTCCTATATTTGTACCTCCATGACGGATAGACACATACTTGATAACTCCAGAATCATCATTTGCTTCTGAGCCTCCGTAAAGACCATTTGTATCAGATGATGGAATACCTTCGATTTGAATTTCCTTTGCATCAGCTTTAGCAGAAATTGGTGCTTTACCTAATACGATAACACCTCCCCAAAGACCATTAATATCCGCAGCCATATTTGAAGATACCTTTTCTCCTACCTGAAGCTTGTCAGCGATAGATGTGAAGATAATAGGCTTATCTGCAGTACCTTCTGCCATTAATTTACCTCCTCTAGCAACTACTAAAGCTGTAGCATTAGCACCAGAACCAGCTTCACCTTTAATAATAGTTCCTGGCTCGATAGTTAAAGTTACACCATCTAATACAGTTACTCTAGTTGATAGAACATATATGTTATCATTTGTCCATGTTGTATCAGAAGAGATATTTTCTGTTACTTCTACTACACCATTTGAATTATCTGGAGTATCATTATCATCGTCAGCATTAGAAACATAACCATCCGGCTTATTACATGCTTTCATTGATACATCTTTGTTCCCAAGACCATCACCATCTGCATCTTGATACCAAGTTTTTTCAACACATCCAGAATCATCATCTGATCCACAAGAAGTAAGTGTGAATAAAGATAAACTTAACGCTCCTAATAAGAAAATTTGCTTTTTCATGTTTTTTTTTAATTATGTAATGCAAAGAAAGCACACTTATTAAATAACTACATTAGCTAAGGTTTATGTTTATGTTATCTAAACGTTAAGTATGTTGTTCAATATTACCATAACGTTAATTACAGTAAATAATTAATAAAATATTGGCTAATAATTGTAATTTTATTAAATTATTGAGATTAAAGAGGGAGTATTTATGAGCAAGTTTAAGATTTTATTAGTAGATGATGAGCCAGATATTTTAGAGTTCTTGTCTTATAACCTTATTAAAGAAGGATACGAGGTTGAAACTGCTGAGAATGGCGTACAAGGTGTGAAAATGGCAAAAAGCATCAAGCCAGATCTAATCTTATTGGATATCATGATGCCAGAAATGGATGGTATTGAGGCTTGCACACAAATTAGACAAATTGAAGCTCTTTCTAATACCCTAATTGTGTTTCTATCTGCTCGTACAGAAGAATTTACGCAATTAGCAGGTTACGAAGTGGGTGCTAATGATTATATCACAAAACCTGTGAAGCCAAAGGTCTTAATGAGTAAAATTAAAGCTTTATTGAAATTAAAATCTCAAGATACGCTAGATGAGGTAATTGAGTTAAGTGATATAAAAATTGATCGTGAAACCTATAAAGTAACCTACAAAGATGAGGCGATGACCCTGCCAAGAAAAGAATTTGAATTATTATCCTTGCTTGCCTCTAACACCAAGCGTGTCTTTAAACGAGAAGAAATTTTAGAAAAAGTTTGGGGCAATGAGGTCGTAGTTGGTGGCAGAACCATAGATGTTCATATTCGTAAATTAAGAGAAAAGTTTGGTAACAAACGCTTTACCACAATTAAGGGGGTCGGGTATAAATTAAATGATTAATGCAACGTAAGATTATATTGCGTAATGTAATATTAGCAATATCTGCTACTATTCTTTTATCTTTTTTAACGCAATTTCCCGCGATATATGGTCCAGAATGGCAGATTATAAAGACGGACACTACCCCTTTCTGGTTAGATATTCTGATTTATTTTCTAATTTTTATGGTTTTGGTAAGTGTACTTTACATCAACTCTAAATTACAAACCAGAACAGATATTTCTCTATTATATAATCTCTTACCTGATTTAAAAGCAGGAAATCAGAAGGCTTCTAACGTAGAGTCATTATCTGAAGAGATATCTAATATTACAATAGATAAAACACAAGAGATTGATCTCTTATTAGAAAAGGAAAATTATCGTAGAGAATTTGTAGGGAATGTCGCCCATGAATTAAAAACACCTCTTTTTTCTATACAAGGATATTTACTTACTTTAATTGAAGGAGGCGTTGATGATGAGTCCATTAGAGATAAGTACCTCAATCGAATCAATAAATCAGTAGAACGACTTACCTATATTGTAAAAGATTTAGATTTAATTACAGAACTAGAAGCGGGAAGTTTAATCTTAGATAAATATCCCTTCAATATTGTAGCATTAACCCAAGAAGTCTTTGATCTTTTAGAAATTAAAGCAGAGAATAATCAGATTAAGTTACAATATGATAAGATTTATGATAATCCTATCAAAGTATTGGGTGATATAGAGAAGATAGAACAAGTGATGACTAATTTAATCGCTAATGCCATCAATCACTCACAACGATCTGGTACTGTAACGGTTTCATTTGTACCTATGAATAATAAAATCCAAATATCTGTTCAGGATACAGGGATGGGAATCAAGGCTGACCAGTTAAAGAGAATTTTTGAAAGATTTTATCGCGTAGATAAGTCTAGAAGCAGAAATCAAGGAGGATCTGGGCTGGGATTAGCGATTGTAAAACATATTCTAGAGGCACATAAACAAAAGATCACGGTAAAAAGCGAATACGGCAAAGGGGCTACCTTCACTTTTTATTTGGATAAAGCCTAAAGTTCATGAGGTTCAAAGGCATCTTTATAAACTGTAAGTCTTAATCCCTCAGGATGTTTCAATACGACAGCAATATCGAATCTACATTCAGTTTGAATATGATTTTGAATGATATAATCATTGGCAGCTTTTACTAGAAACCGTTTTTTCTTTTTGTTTACTGCATCTTCTGGTGCAATGAGGTCATCATAGGATCTAGCTTTTACCTCTACAATGATTAACTCATTATCTCGAAAGGCTATGATATCAATTTCCAACGGATATGACCGCCAATTGCGTTCTAATATTTTATAATTATTCTGTAAATATTTCTGAACCACAAAATCCTCTGCACGTTTACCAAACTCATTATGCTCTGCCATTAATATCTTTTAGGCTCATATATAATACTAGTCCCATATTAATTGAACCTGTTCGGGATGAACCTCAAGATTCAAATCACGCCCCATAATCAATGTGCGATTATCTCCTATGTGACCTGCTGGAAAATTAAAAGCTACGGGAATTCCTAGTTTTTCCACATAGGATTTGATTATTTTATTAGATAGCCCATCAAAATTATCATCGTACGCTGGATTCTCTTCCTTGATATCCATTTTGGTAAAACTACCTACTATTAAACCCTTGATACGATCAAACAACTTGCTTCTTTTTAAGGCATTTAGCATCCTATCTAGATGATACCAGTTTTCTTGCCAGTCTTCTATAAATAGAATTAAATCTGGGCCTTGGACATAAGAGTCGCTCCCTAATAAGCTATAGATGATTGATAAATTGCCCCCAACTAACTTTCCTTTGGCTTGCCCGGCAATATTTTCTTTTACTCCAGAAATGGAATAATAGAGTTTCTCTCCTTTTAATGCTTTTACTAAGCTGGAATAAGTTTCATCTGAGTACACCGTATTTAATTGTTTCGCAGTCACTGCGTGTAAAGTCGAAAACCCTAAATTATTCAAATGATTATGAAATACTGTAATATCTGAATAACCAATGAGCCATTTAGGTTTTTTATTGAAACCAGAAAAATCTAAATAATCTATGATTTTAGCAGATCCATATCCACCTCTAGCAAACCAAATGGCATCAATAGAAGAGTCATCTAAATAGCGTTGTAATTGTGCAATCCTATGTTCCTCCGTTCCTGCATAAGCATAGCCGAAGTCATAATGATGAAAAATTTCTTCAGAGAAAATAGCTTGCCAATCGTTTGCATCTATCCACGATAAGGCAAACTTCAAATCCTCAGGAAAGATACGTCCAGCGGGTGCTGCAATTGCTATTTTACTGCCTTGCGTTAATTTAATATCCTCCCGCATTTGTAGTTGGAACAGTCGCTATCTTTTCGTTAAACAATACATCTTTTATCATTGGATAATAACATACATATCCCATTGCTATAGATGCCACAATACCTACAAAACATGCGAAAATACCTATTTGTGTAATTAGACTAATCAAGAGGGAATAAACAATTAACATCAAGACATTCTTCATAGCAAGTTTCCATGAAGTTTTTAATGCATCCATCACACTATAATCTCCAAAGTAAATTAAATACGGCGCAAAAAACAAAGCTAAGCTTAAGACTATGGCAGCTATAAATATCAAAATATACATAAGAAACATAGAGCCCATCGCTACAACATCAACGGCTCCCGCCGCATCACTAGATTCTGAACCCAGCATCCCAGTACCTACAATGATTCCCATAAAAGGAATATAAATTATGAGCATAACACCAAAAGGAACCAAAAATAATAGGATAAGCTTTCCTAAGTTTTTATTAAATCCACCAAACATATCACTTATAGAAAGTGGTTGTCCTTTTGCTACTTTGTCTGCTCCTAAAAAGAAACCTAACATCAATGGATAAATAGCAAAAGCACCTATCCCAGTTGCTATTATAACTAAGACGATCAAGCTATATAAGCTGAATGTAAGCCATTCTTTTTTGAAAATCTCCCATGCGGTAGAAATATAACTTCCAATATCCAGATTATAACCGTTATTCAATCGGTCTTGGATTATTGTTTCTGATATCTGTGAATCTATTGTGTAATTCTGCATAAATTTAATTTGTGATAAATATAAAAAATCTTCAACCTAAATTGAAGATTTATAGTTAATTTAATAATTTCATAATCAAGAAATTGAAAAGGTGGTTCCATCTTTTCCGTCTTTTAAGATGATTCCTTTCTCTGCCAACTTATCTCTGATCTCATCAGAAGTTGCCCAATCCTTATTGTCTCTAGCTTTTTTGCGCATTTCTATCAATAATTGCATAGCAGCATCTAATTGCTCAACATTTTGACTCGCTATAGGTTTCAAACCTAAAACATCCTCTATAAAGGCTTTCATATAGATTTTAAATCTTTGCTTATCATGCTCATTGATAGACTCTTTTCCATCATGAATGGCTTGAATCACCTTCACCGCATCAAATAATTCTGCAATCAACATGGGGGTATTAAAATCATCATCCATTTTGGCATGACAGTTCTCTATCCAAGCTTGAACATCAAAAGATGATTTCTCAGAAATTGGTAAGTCATTCATAGAATGATAAGTATCCATCAAACGATTTAATCCTTTTTCCGCTGCGATCACTGCATCATTGCTCAAATCTAATATACTTCTGTAATGTGCTTGTAGCATAAAGAAACGAATCACCATAGGATGAAAACCTTTTTCAAAAATATCATTCTCTCCAGAAATTAATTCCTTTGGATTTACAATATTCCCTGTAGATTTAGACATTTTCTGTCCGTTCATAATCAACATATTAGTATGCATCCAGTAATTCACAGGTTCTATACCGTTCGCACCTTTTGCTTGGGCAATCTCACATTCATGATGAGGAAATTTCAAATCCATTCCACCTCCATGAATATCAAACTTTTCACCCAAATATTTAGTACTCATTACACTACATTCTAAATGCCACCCTGGAAAACCATCACTCCAAGGAGAAGGCCAACGCATGATATGCTCTGGAGAAGCCTTCTTCCATAAAGCAAAATCTTGTGGATTCTTCTTTTCAGATTGCCCATCCAGCGTTCTGGTATTAGCTATTAAATCCTCTATATCCCTTTTGCTTAATTCTCCATAATTGTAACCTTCTGCATTGTATTTCTTCACATCAAAATAGACAGAACCATTGCTTTCATAGGCAAAACCTTTATTTAAAAGGGTTTTGATCCATTCTATTTGCTCAATTAGATGACCCGTAGCAGTTGGTTCTACGCTGGGTGGAATACAGTTGAATTGATTTAAAACTTGGTGAAAATCGTTAGAATATTGTTGCACAATTTCCATTGGCTCCAATTGCTCTAATCGTGCTTTTTTAGAAATCTTATCTTCCCCCGTATCTGCATCACTTTCTAAATGTCCTACATCTGTAATGTTTCTTACATAACGCACCTTATACCCTAAGTGTTTCAGATATCGATATACCACATCAAAAGACATAAAGGTTCTCACATTCCCTAAATGTACGTGGCTATAAACCGTAGGCCCACATACATACATCCCAACAAATTCTGGATGTATGGATTCAAATTTTTCTTTTTCTCCATGCAGAGAGTTATATATTCTAAGATTGTGATTTTCTACCATAATAGTCTTTTCTTTTTAAATAAAAAGGCGATGCTTCTGTGTGTTTTAGTCTAACTTAAACATTAAACTTTGTTTTCATACCAATGTACTTCAAGAATTCTGCTCGGGTAGTTGGGTCTGTTTTAAAGTGACCACCTAATTCTGCTGTTACCGTACTACTTTCTATGTCCTTAATCCCTCTTGAATTTACACATAAATGCTTGGCATCTATCACACAAGCTACATCATCTGTGCCTAAAGCCTCTTGCATAGACTTCACAATCTGCATCGTCAATCTTTCTTGCACTTGCGGTCTTTTAGCATAATATTCTACAATCCGATTCATTTTAGATAAACCAATCACGCGACCATTAGAAATATACCCAATATGTGCACGACCTACGATAGGCAAAAAGTGATGTTCACAAGTAGAATATACCACGATATCTTTTTCTACCAACATTTGATTATACTTATATTTATTTTCAAACGTGGACATTTTAGGTTTTCTACCTGGATTTAAACCACCAAAAATTTCTTTTACAAACATTTTAGCGACACGGGTTGGGGTTCCCTTTAAGCTATCATCATCCATATCTAAGCCGAGGGTGTACATAATATTGTAGAAGTCAGCTTTGATTTTCTCAATCTTTTCATCCTCACTCATTTCAAATGCGTCTGTACGCAGAGGGGTATCAAAATGACTTGGAATGTGACCATCCCCCATATCTTCAAAAAACTCTTCCTCTTTTAAATCTTTCATTCTGTAATATTAAAATTGAATTAACACTAAGAGCTAATCTAGTGCAAAATTAAATAAATCCTATACATTATCATTTAATGTAAAGTCTGTAAGTTTTTTAAATATCTTTAATCTGATTGCTAACTCATCACGGGTAAGCTCAACCAATCGTTCGGTTCCAAATTTTTCTACGGCAAAGGACGCTAAAGCAGATCCATATATAACCCCTTTTTTCATATTTGAAAAGGAATAATCATCTGTTTTGGACAAATAGGCCGCAAAACCACCTGCAAAGCTATCGCCAGCACCAGTAGGGTCGAATACCTCTTCCAAAGGTAGCGCAGGGGCAAAGAAAATTTCATCCTTATGAAACAACAAAGCACCGTGTTCACCCTTTTTAATAATTAAATATTTAGGACCCATTTCTAGAATTACTCTAGACGCTTTTTTTAAGCTAAATTCCTTGCTTAATTGCCTTGCCTCTTCATCATTGATTACCAAAACATCTACTTTTTCTATGAC
>JBPCUN010000002.1:0-59835 GCA_051011115.1 Weeksellaceae bacterium | reverse complement strand
TCATCGGTATTGGTGGTATGGCAATCATTATGTTTTTGTTTATGCGAAAAATGTACACCAATAAAGTTAAAAACATAGCCATCATCCTTGGAGGTATTGTGTTGATGATTGCGTCAACTTTTTTGGTTAGGCAACAAATCCCAATAGATGATGTAAAATGGATGAAGGCGATGATACCGCACCATTCCATTGCCATACTTACCAGTAGTAAAGCAGATCTAAAAGACCCAGAAGTCAAGAAATTGGCGAACGAAATCATCAAAGCCCAAGAAAAAGAAATTAAAGAAATGAAAAAGATGATTGAGCGTCTTGAAAACGAGAAATAGAATGATTTAAAATATAATACACTTAATTCTTTTACTATCTTTCAGATGCAAAAATTTAAACTGCGTATAGCGTGCGCTGTTCATTTCAATTTATGAAAAGAATGAATATTGATTTACATTGTGATTTATTAACCTATTTCTTGTATCCAAATGCCAACTCAAAGGATGATTTAGGATGTTCAGTACCCTATTTATTAGAAGGAAATGTTGCCATTCAAACAATGGCAATCTATTCTGCAACAACAAAAGGAAGTGTGAACAAAGCATTTGCGCAATTAGATTTTTATAGAAAATTATTGAATAATGAGAAAATTTATCAAGTAACACAAAAGTCAATTGAGAATTTAACCAATGATACCCTCGGAATCATCTGTGCCATCGAAAACGATTCATGCTTATGCGAAGAGGATGATCCACTTGACAATACATTCCGCAATTTAGATCGTCTGATTGAGCACACATCAAATGTTTTGTACCTCAGTTTAACGCACAGTACAGAGAATCGATTTGGCGGGGGTAATAATACAGATATTGGTTTAAAGGAGGATGGAAAAAATTTGATTGACTACTTAGTAAGCAAAAATATTGCTATTGATCTATCCCATACCAGTGACAAACTTGTATATGATATTATAAACTATATTGACAAAAGAAATCACAAAATATCAATTTTAGCAAGTCATTCTAACAGTAGAAAAATATATAATAATAATAGAAACCTTCCAGACGAATTGATGTTAGAAATCATCAATAGAAAAGGTTTAATAGGCCTTAACTTTATCAAAGATTATATAGACCCTTTAAATTCAAAAAAGTTATACCAACATATTGAACATATATTATCTCTTGGGGGTGAATCTTCATTGTGTTATGGGGCAGATTTTTTCTTTGACAAAGCCCATCCCGATCAATCTAGATATCCCTTTTTCTTTGATGATTATAAAAATGCTTTATCCTATAATTGTATTAATGAAAATATTTCAGATTATTATGGCTCAAAAATATCTGAAAATATTAGTCATGTAAATGCTTTAAATTTTATAAAAGCAAGTCTTTAAGTTGATTGAAGTAAAAAAAGATTATCGGGCTAAAGGGTTTGATTTATATACCATGAAAAACAAAACTATGGGTAACATCATTTTAGCAATATGCGAGTTCAGATTTACACAGTAAAGTTTATTATATTTTTTAGTAAAACGTTTTTTCCGTACTTATTTTATTAATTTAGTCAGAAGAAATACGTTTTACACACAGCCTGAAAAGTTGGAAAATTCAACACTTAGATGCTGAAATTAAATATAAAACAAACTATTAACAGTAAGCCTAAATCTAAAATCAAAGTGAAAAAAACAATATTTGAAATTACTAAAATGGACTGCCCTTCCGAAGAAAACCTCATTAGAATGAAGTTGGATGGAATTCCTAGTATTGTAAATTTAGACTTTGATATTCCGAACAGGAAATTGACAGTTTTTCATAATGCAGAAACGGACCAAATAGAAAAGGCCATTATAGAACTAAAATTAGGAGGAAAGAAAATAACTACTGAAAACACCGACCAAACAATATTCAAAGAAAATGCAAACCAAAAAAAGTTACTTTGGTCTGTCCTTGCCATTAATTTCGCCTTTTTTATACTAGAAATGACAACCGGTATTTTTTCTAAATCTATGGGACTTGTTGCCGATAGTTTAGATATGCTAGCCGACAGTTTTGTGTACGGCATTAGTTTATTTGCGGTTGGAGGAAGCATTATTAAGAAAAAACGGATTGCTAAACTTGCGGGATATTTTCAAATAACCCTTGCAATTATCGGCTTTTTGGAAGTTTTAAGAAGATTTTTCGGAGATGAAAATCTTCCCAATTTTTCTACCATGATTATTGTTTCAATTTTAGCACTTATCGCCAATGGTATTTGTCTTTATATTTTGCAAAAGTCCAAGAGTAAAGATGAGGCTCATATGAAAGCCAGTATGATTTTCACTTCAAATGATGTCATCATTAATTTAGGCGTAATTATCGCAGGAGTTTTAGTGAATTGGTTAAACTCTAGCAAACCCGATCTAATTATTGGAACAATCGTTTTTGTATTGGTTATTCAAGGTGCATTTAGAATATTAAAAGTAAGTAAATAACTCTTGAAATTATATTGATATTCACTAATAAAAAAATTGCGCACGTATTTGCCTAAACAAAGGATTTGGCGCTTAATAAAGTGTCTTATATTGGATTTATTCAAACATATTAACCATTAAATTTAAAAAGCCGATTGGTACTTAATGTGAAAAATAACCTTTGTTTACGTTAAGGCTCATCAAAAATTGAATATATGAATCTTATAAATTAATGATTTATTAATGATTTATTAATCAACATTTAACTTCACTTATAGCTGTTTGAAATAATTTCGCATTCAAAAATTGTTATTCAAATTATAATTATTTTATAACATATGAGACTTTATTGTATAATTTTTTTCCTTTTAGGAGTTTATTATTTAAACGGTCAAGTGCAAGATACGTCTGTAAATATTAATTATGAAAATACAGATTTAGAAACTTTAATGAGTGATGTTGCCAATCAAGTAAATCTTAATATAATTTTTGATGATGAAAGTCTGAAAAATATAGCTGTTGATTCATTTGTTGAACAAGGAATTACCTTAGATGAATTATTTAGTCAATTAAATATTCTATACGGAATATCTACAAAAATTGAGGACAATACGATATTTGTATATGGATTTGGAGAGACAATAGATCCTATTAATTTAAGTGGTGTCATAGCAATAGGTTATGGTGACAAAGGTAAGCATAAAATCACAACGGCTGTTTCTGAGATCGATACTAAGTTCTTAGAAAATAGATCTCTATCCAATGCAACATCTGCATTACAAGGTACTACACCTGGTCTTAATATAAGTAATATTAGCGGTCAAGAAGATGAAAACCCGAGAATTAACATCAGAGGTTTTACTTCTATAAACGGTGGTAGCCCTTTAGTCTTAATTGATGGAATAGAAGGAAATTTAAATGCCATTAATCCTAATGATATAGAATCAATTTCTGTTTTAAAAGATGCGGGTGCAGCGGCAATCTATGGTGCAAGAGGAGCTTTTGGTGTTGTATTAGTAAAGACCAAAACAGCTAAAAAAAATAAAATTTCTGTACAGTTTAACTCTTCTTATTCGTTAATTTATCCTACAAATAATACAGATTATTTAAAAGATCCTTATGAAGCAGTTAAAATTGTAGATGAATCTTTTAAAAGCGCTGTTGGTAGGATATATACTGGCTATACAGAAGAGGATTACGAAGAGTTGAAAAAAGTATCTGAAAATCCAAGTTTAGCAAGAATTGTAGTTTCCAATAGAAAAGGAAGAGATCAATACGTGCATTATGGATATACAGATTGGTATCATTACTTTTTTAATAAACAACGTCCTACATTTCTAAATGAAGTTAGTATTAGTGGTGGTTCTGATAAATTAAAGATTTATTTATCTTATAGAAATTTTACAGCTGATGGATTTTTAAAAGTTCAGGATGATTATTATAAAAAAGATAATTTCAGAACAAAAGTTAATTTAGATTTAAATGATTGGATTTCAATTTCAAATAACTCCCAATATTATAATTCTTTCAATCTTATGCATGGTGGTAGCCAGTATGGTTTCCGAGATACTTGGAGTAGTGTAATGAGAGTACATGCATTACCTTCTTATTTTCCTATAAACCCAGATGGCGGAGCATTATGGAGAACAGAGCTTAATAATTATACCATCGGTGATGGTGTCTATGCATCTTTATTACACGGAAAGTCTAAAGAAGAAATTGAAAGAGATGAGTTTTCAACTATTAGTGAAATGGTAATTAAACCTATTAAAGACTTTAGTTTAACCGCTAATTATGCATATAGAAAAAATACTTTCGATAGAATCAGGCGTTCTACAAAAATTCCATATTCTATTTATGTGGGAGAAACTGGAGTGTTTGGAGAAAACAAACTTGCATCATATATTTCTAACGATCGTTATAATGCGCTAAATATATTTGGTGATTATAGTAAAAAAATAGGACAACATTCAGTTAGTGCAACTTTAGGGTTTAATCAAGAATCGTATTATTATGAGCATATAGAGGCGGATAAAATGGATTTAATTTCAGATGATCTGAACAGTCTCGGTTTAGGATCCAGTAATCCGGAAACAAATGGTTCAGCACATGAATGGGCCTTGAGGGGTTACTTCTTTCGTTTATCGTATGATTATGATGATAAATATCTATTAGAAGTAAATGGAAGATATGATGCAACTTCTCGGTTCCCTAAAGAGCATAGATGGGGCTTATTTCCATCCATTTCATTAGGATGGAATTTAGCTAATGAAAACTTTTTTAAAGATAATATTCCTAGCATTTCTCAACTTAAAATAAGAGGCTCTTATGGTAGCTTAGGTAATCAAAATGTTGCGGCATATGCGTACATACCAACTATGAATAAATCTACAGATAATAACTATGCCATAGATGGTATCTTATTAGACTATATTACAGCTCCCGGTTTGAATCCAAGAGATATAACATGGGAAGAAGTAAGAACGAAAAACTTTGGTGCTGATGTAGCGTTATTTAAGAATAAAGTGTCGTTAAATTTAGATATATTCACAAGAGACATTTTAGGGATGTTAACAGAAGGGAAAACTTTACCTTCTGTTATAGGGACAGCGGCTCCTAAAGAAAACTCTGCTGACTTAGAAACTGAGGGTTTCGAAGTTGGATTTAACTTCAATAATAAATTTATATTATTAAATTCTGAATTTAATTATTCTTTTTTTGCATCTCTTTCGGATTCTAAAACACACATTACTAATTTTGATAACCCTAATAATAGTTTAACTAATTACTATGTCGGTATGGAGTTAGGCGAAATATGGGGCTATACAAGTGATGGTTTATTTCAAACTATGGAAGAAATAAACAATCATGCGGATCAGAGAAAAGTGTCAAATTTAATCTATTCCAGAGGAGGCTTACGTCCTGGTGATATAAAATTCAATGATCTTAATGGTGATGGTGAGATTAGTAATGGTGCATACACTTTGCAAGATCCAGGAGATCTAAGAATTATTGGTAATGCAGCACCAAGGTATAATTATAGTTTTAGAGTTGCTGGTGATTGGAAGGGGTTTGACATTTCAGCATTTTTTCAAGGAGTAGGTAAACAAGATTGGTATCCAGCTACAGATGAAAGGTTATTTTGGGGACCATATAATAGACCATACAATAATTTTATAAGAAAAGATTTAGTGAATAATTATTGGACTCCAGAAAATACAAAAGCATATTTTCCTCGTCTTGTGGGTTACACATCCTTAGGCGGCAACAGGCAGTTGGGTGTTGCTAACTCCAGATATTTACAGGACATCTCTTATCTCAGATTAAAAAATATCGTTTTAGGATATACTATACCTAAAAGAATATATGAAAAATTCAATATAAATGAGTTTAGAATATATCTAACAGGTGAGAATTTATTTACATGGACTTCTTTAACTGATTATGTAGATCCAGAATCTGCAAGTAAGTCAATAGATTTTAACAGAGCATGGACGGCAGATAGTCGTGGTACAACAGATAATTATCCCATTTCAAAATCAATATCCTTAGGCTTACAACTTAAATTTTAAAATTATGATGAGAAAAATAATATTAATAACATTTAGCTGTTTTTTCCTACTAAATTGTAATGAGGATTATTTAGAAAAAGAACCTTTGTCTGAGGTTACTCCAAATAATTTCTTCAAAAAATCTAGTGATCTTGAACTTTATACCAATTCTTTTTATAGAATGTTCCCATCAACAGAAATCTATTCTGGAGATTACCATTCAGATAATATCGTTGGTAATACAATAAGTGATTTAGTAAATGGAACAAGAACTACCCCAACAACAGGAGGAGGTTGGAATTGGGAATATCTAAGAAGCATTAATTTTTTTCTAGATAACTATGAAAAAGTGGATGATGCGAATGCGAAAAAACATTACAGTGGAGTTGCTAAATTTTTTAGAGCATATTTTTATTTTGATAAAGTGAAGAGGTTTGGAGATGTTCCATATTACGATAAAATAATTGAGCCAAATGATGAGGAAGCATTATCAAAGACAAGAGATAATAGAACATTTGTAATTGATAAAACGCTTGAAGATTTAGATTATGCAATAGATAATATGGACGATGATCTAAAAGTATATAGAGTTACTAAATGGACTGCACTTGCGCTAAAATCACGTATTGCTTTAT
Organism: Weeksellaceae bacterium; assembly: GCA_051011115.1. Taxonomy (GTDB): domain Bacteria; phylum Bacteroidota; class Bacteroidia; order Flavobacteriales; family Weeksellaceae; genus Profundicola. The sequence goes on along the minus strand of JBPCUN010000002.1, from coordinate 53,209 downwards.
ATGAAGGAACTTGGATGAAATATAGAGGGAAAAGTGGCTATGAAAAATACTTAGAAATAGCTTATAAAGCTGCGGAAGACTTGATGAATAATTCTCCTTACTCCGTTTATTCTACAGGTAATCCTGATATGGATTATTTAAATTTATTTGCTTCGCATAATGCAATTTCAGATGAAATCATTTTGGCCAGAGAATTTAATACAGAACTGAATGTTGATCATAATGTGAACTATTATACCGTTACTAGTTCTTACGGACAACCATCAATGCCTAAAGATATGGTTAATTCATACCTAATGAAAGATGGAACAAGGTTTACAGATAAATCAGATTATAATAAAATAGAATATTTCGATGAGACTCAAAATAGAGATCCCAGATTGTCTCAGACCATCAGAACTCCTGGTTATACAAGGATAGGATCGAGTATAGTTGAAGCTACAAATTTTGCAGCAGCCACAACAGGTTACCAGCTCATTAAATATGTAACTGAATCTAAATATGATACAAATGACGAATCAATTACTGATTTACCTCTATTTAGATTTGCAGAAGTGTTATTAAATTACGCAGAAGCTAAAGCAGAATTAGGTATCTTAACTCAAGAGGATTTAAATAAATCTATTAATTTACTCAGAGATAGAGTAAATATGCCTTCTTTGAACTTTAATGAAGCAAATAATAATCCTGACAATTTTTTAGCTAATCAATATGTGAATGTATCAAATAATAATAAAGGTGTAATTCTAGAAATTAGAAGAGAAAGACGTATAGAATTATATATGGAAAATTTACGGTGGGACGACATAGTTAGATGGAAAGAGGGTCAAAAACTAACACAAACATTCCAAGGGATGTATTTACCAAGACTTGGGAAATACGATTTAGATCATAATGGTTCTATAGATATTGAAATTTACGAGGATAAGCCAAGCTCTAACACTCAAGGAGTCGTTTATTTAAAACTTAATGATGATATAAGTTTTCATTCAAATAATCTTGTGGATCCTTTACCAGATTATCATAATAGAATTTTTAATGAATCAAGAGATTATTTATTTCCAATACCTCTTTTAGAGTTACAATTGAACCCAAATTTAACACAAAATCCTGGTTGGTAATTATGAAATATTTAATTAATCTTTTAATATTTTCCCTCTGTTATTTAGTATATAGTCAGAATACGATTGATGTAATGTCTTTCAATATTCGAATGGATTCACCGAATGATGGAATAAATAAATGGAGTAATAGAAAAGATTGGGTAGCCAATCTTATCAATTATAGAGAAATTGATATTTTAGGAACACAAGAAGTTACCTATTCTCAATTGACTGATTTAAAAGATCTGTTACCACACTATAATGCTATTGGAATTGGTCGAGAAGGAGGAACTAAAGGTGAACACAACCCAATTTTCTATAATAAATATAGATTTAAAATTTTAAATAGTAAAACGATTTGGCTTTCAGAAAATACCATGGATACAGCTTCAATTGGCTGGGATGCAAGACTACCAAGGATTGTAACTTATGCTAAATTGCTGGATAAATTAAATAAGAGAGAATTATTTGTTTTTAATACTCATTTTGATCACATAGGTAAAATAGCTCGCTTAAAAAGTGCTGAGTTGATAATTAATTTAGTTCATGAAATTGCAAAAGATAAACCAGCAATTATAATGGGTGATTTAAATTCAGATATGGATTCAGAGGTGTATCAAAAACTTATTAATAATTTACATAATTCTGCTGTTGAAGCTCCTATTAAATATGGTGTGCCATTTACTTTTAATGCCTGGGATTATGAAATGAACAAAGATTACAAGACAATTGATTATATTTTTTATAACTCTGATGAGATATCACCATCAAAACACGAGGTTATCGATATTCAAAGAGGGAAATTGTTTGCTAGTGACCATTATCCTATATATGCGCAGTTTCGTTATACAGGAGAAGTATCAAAAAATAAGCCATATGAATCCCATCGAATAATTTCATATAATATACACCATGGACTATCTCCAGGCTTGGCCTCTCAATCTATAAATATGTTATCTGTTGCAAATATTTTGAAGAAAAATAACCCCGATGTGGTGTGTTTACAAGAGCTTGATGTAAATACGTTTAGATCCGGTAAAAATTTAAATCAACTTGAATCTATAGCCAATAAGTTGAACATGGATAAATTTTATGGGAAAACTATTGATTATGATGGTGGTGATTATGGAATTGGTTTATTAAGTAAACTTCCTATAGAAAGTGCGGAATTTATTCCTCTACCAAATCAAAAAAGTTTTGAACCTCGCGGAATTATTATAGCAAAATTGAAAACTGATAATAAAATACTATCAGTTGCATGTACACATCTTTCTAGTGAGTCCAATCAAAGTAGAAAAAATCAAATAGATTATATTCGTCAGAATTATAAAGGATATATCATCATGGGGGATTTAAATGCAACTAAAGATGAAGATATATTTGATGGCTTTAACAATTATAATTTTTTACCCACTAATCAATCAACTTACCCATCAGATAATCCAACAATACAAATTGATTACTTTATAGTTCCAGATAACTATACTATTATAGATAGTGGTGTTATAAATGATTATGGCATTTCAGATCATAGACCTATATTCTTAGATTTAAAAAAATAGTAAAATGCTTTAGGCTCAAAATATTGAATATGGTGGAATTTGTAAGATATAATCTTTATCTGATCTTCAATATTAAATTATCATTTGACAACAGGGCAGAAAAATCCACTAATATGAATACAAAATATTTACATTATAGTATTAAAACAAACTAATAATAGAACCAACCAATAATGGATTTTTACGATAGGTATGAACTGTCAATTCAATTGAGGACGGAATTGTAGGCTTAAAAATTTTATCTATATATCTAATCCAATCAATTTATTCAATAGCTTGCCTATTTAAAATTTCACTATAATTTTCCCATTAAAGAATCTACCCGTCAAGCGGTTTGGAACGCCATATATAGCATTGGAGTTTACATCTCTAATCCATTGATTGGATACCGTATTTTGAATATCAAAAACATTGAAGATATCCAGGCCTAACGCAAATTCTTTGAATGTATTTAGAAAAGGAATGCTGGTTTTTATTCTATTGTCTTTAAATACTTTGACAAGCCCTATATCCACTCTTTTATAGTCTGGCAGGCGCTGTTGAAAATCATAAGGATCGGTAAGCATCGGTGCCCCGTTAGGTAAACCCGTCGCATAAACCAATGTGGTACTTACTTTGAAATCTGGAAATACCGGCATATAATCTTGGAAGAATAAAGACGCTTTGAAAGATGGGTCTGTAGGTCTTGATAACCACCCTCGATTATTAATATTTTCTTCTACTTTGCCATAAGATAAACTAAGCCAAGAATCAGCTCCTTCTACAAATTCTCCGTAAAGTCGTGCGTCAATTCCATAGGCTCTACCTTTAGAAATATTATCCCCTACATACCTGATTCTCACATTGTCTAGATAGTATGGAATGAGATCTTGCATGCTTTTATAATACACTTCTGTAGACAATTTGAATGGTCTATCAAACATCTGGAATTCGTAATCATGACCCGCAATGGCATGAATTGATTTTTGAGATTTGATGTCCCTATTTAAGCTTCCATCAATTTTCCTAAATTCTTTGTAAAATGGTGGTTGTATATAATATCCTGTCGCTAAACGAAAAGTGTGATCTCCATCCCACGAGGGTTTTACAGCGATTTGTGCTCTTGGGCTAATGTTCATCTCCTCATTTAAATCCCAATAAGTTGCTCTTACTCCTGCATTGAATAAAACTCTTGTTCTATTCCATAACCATTTTTTGTTATATTGAAGATAACCACTCATACGAGTAGTCTCTAAGGAATTTGAAGCATTAAAGGCATAGTTTAACTCTAAATCTCCAGGATCATATTGTCCTGGCAAAATATTACCTCGTGGTTTATAAGGATTAATGTTGTAACCTGCGGAATCTGTGAGTTGCCACTCATTTAATAAGTCTCTACTGTCTTCTTTTTGGAAAGTTGCTCCCCATGATATTGAATTGTTCGCATTCCATTTATACTTACCTCGATGTTGTATTCCTAGTACAAGCATATCAAGATCATTTCTTGCATGATCAATTTGCCCACCGACATCTAGTGTTGTGGTAGCACCTTCACTTTCTATGGTTCGAATTAAATAAGCACCTTGTATATCAAAATACTCTTCCTCTGCAGCGTGATAACCAAATACATCCAAAGTCAAATTTAGTTTTGCATTAGGTTTATGGTGTAAAGATAGTGCTCCAAAAGATGTTTGATATCGATCTTCTTCTCGTCCGTCGTAATAGACTTCTAAAGTGATAGGATTCTGTAGCGTACCGAATTGAGTGGTTCTTGTATTTGGAACTTGCTCGAACAAAGTATTAGAAAAGTTCCCTATAAAATTCAATTTCCATTGGGGATTCAATTGATATTCTAAGTTCGCTTGAATATCATAAGATTGTGGGTTAAATTCTGTATCGCCATCTAGGGTGTTTAGAATTAAATTTCTATTGAGGTATCGCGCTCCTACCAAAGCAGAGAATTTCTGATCTTGAGTAGCTCCACCTACCGTGAGATTCCCTCCCATCAGACTAAGTGTTGCCCCAGCTTCAAAACTTTGAGGTGTTCTATAAATGACATCTAACACGCTACTCATTTTATCTCCGTACATGGCTTCCCAACCTCCTGCCGAAAATGACACATGCGCAGCCATATCAGGATTTAGAAAATTAAGACCTTCTTGTTGACCTCCACGAATTAACTGCGGGCGATAAAATTCTATCCCATTTACATAAACTAAATTTTCATCAAAATTACCACCACGCACCATGTATTGGGAACTTAATTCTGTATTAACACTTACATATGGTAAGGTTTTCAAGATATCTGTAAAACTCCCTGTAAGCGATGGTGTTAAGGTTGCTTTCCCTGCTTGTATGTTAACTTGATCGATGGTTGTATTTTTACTTCCTTGAAAAACAATTTCACCCAATGACACGCTATCTTGTTGTGCGAACAAGCTGGCTTGACATAGCATAAAACCTAGGGTTAAAATTTTATTAATTCGCTTTTTTGAAGCTTGCTTTATAAGTTGTTGTATTGTTTTTACCATCGGTTACTTTTAGTTCTAAGGTGTGATTACCCTTTGCAATGTTTTCTTTTTCTAAATCTATGGTGAGTAAGCTATATTTTTTATCATACATGCTTAATATCCATTTGCCATCAATGTAAGCATCGTGTTTCTCGATTCCTGATTGAGTGTCTTTAACTTTAAACTTCATCAAAGCATTTTGACCGCTAAATACCGCGCCATTCTTCACATTAATTGATTGTAATGTAGGTTTTTGAATATCAATTTCGGTCACAAATTCTCCAAAATCGCGTACCTCTGCTATTAACTTTCCATTTTTATAGGTCGTTGGAAAATAATCTTTGGCTAAACGCCCTCCATATTTATACTTCACTGCAATCACAGCTTTATCTAATTGATGCGTTGGGATATCTTTTGGGGTTATCGCTAAAGTGTAAAACTTATGTAAGGGCACATCATCATGATGAATGAAATAGGATCCATTTTGATATGTATAATCTAAATTAAAATCTTCATAAAAAGATTGTTTTGGAAACCACATTTCTACCTCATTGGTTTGAATGTAATTTTCTTTGTTCCAATAAATATAATTTTTTCCTTTTTGAATGGTTTCATCTATAGGTTTTGCTTTTCCTTTAATTTTAAAAGATCCTGTCGTTTTATTTCCAGCATAGTCCATCAACACAACCTGAATTTCATAGGTACGACCTTCTTCTAAATCTATTACCCCATCATTCTTTAAGTTAGATACCATTTGCAACTTGTTTCCAGGCACCATATACCCTTGGTATATCCAACTTTTATTGGCCATAAATTGCTTGTAATCTGTTTGACAATTAATATATCTGGTTTCATCAAACGAAAATTTATTGGCGGTATATTCAAAAATCTTGTCGGCATCTGCAAAAATCTGTATATTATAAACACCATTCATATTCGCAGCGCCATTGTGTTGATCATAAGCCTTGACTCCTATACCTACTTTACCAGAAGCCAAGACGGGTATATTGAAGTGCTTTGAACCTGTAAGGTCATATCGTTGTTTACCTGCAACATCCCCATTGAGTGCGTAAATGTACATACCATTCAATAGCGGGGCTTTGGTATCAGGGATATCATAACCAAACAAAAATGGATTAATTATTTCTTCTGTCTTTGAATCTCTTACTTCAAAATGTAAATGGGGTCCTCCAGAACTTCCAGAGTTGCCTGATAAGCCTATAACTTCTCCTTTTTTAACTTTGACAGCACCTTCAGGTAAATAATAATCTATAGCAAAAGATTTCTGCTTATATTGCTCTGATCTAGCGGCTTTTTCTACTGCACCCATATACGTCTGCAAGTGAGCGTATAGCGTTGTATAACCATTAGGATGCGTAATATAAACGGCATTTCCATATCCTCTTGGGGATACATTGATACGAGATACATAGCCATCTTGTACAGCATATACCTTAAGACCTTCTCTTTGTTGGGTTTTAATATCTATCCCCGCATGAAAATGAAAACCTCTAAGCTCTGCGAAATTACCCGCAAGATAATTGGGTATATCAAGCGGATTACGAAAATCCTTGGGGTAGGATTGTGCATATACGCCTATCGCAAGAAGGGTAAATAAAAGATTAAATATTCTCATATGGCAAATATAACATTTAAAATAGGCTATGCATTTAACATCTTAGAATGGAAGCTAAAGGGTAATAAGGATTGTGCTGATAAGATCCTGATTATGCGTGCATCTCCTGTTTCTAAATATATATCAAAAGGTTCCTCTTGAGAAAATTCATATTCTGCCAATACTTGTCTACAAGAACCACAAGGGGCAATAGGTTCTGTGATATTTTTGGCGCTAGATACTATCACTAGTGATTTTATAGAGGCATTTGGATATTGAGCTTTTGCGGAAAATATAGCTACTCTTTCGGCACATAAGCCAGATGGATAAGCGGCATTTTCTTGATTATTCCCAATAAATATTTCTCCATTATCCAGTAATATAGCGGCACCAACTTTAAAATTAGAATAGGGTGCATACGCTTTATTTTTAGCTTCAATAGCTATTTTAAATAATTCTTTAATTTCTGGTGAACATGCGTCTACATCATTATACTCTTCATAAACAAAAGAATTCTTTTTTTCAATCATAATTTAAAATTTACTCTAATTTACAGTTTTATCAACATTACTTACAAACGCATCCTAAATTTTTGTAAAACCCAGAGAAATTATAAAATAATTTTCTAGGTAAATTTTCAATAACATTCAAAAATCTTTTACTTAATTTAATATTTTACTCATAAACACTTTGTATTTATTGTAAAAAGCTTACGAATTCTATGATATTTTAAATAAAACAGTACTTTTACAAGCAAACAACATTATGCTGGTAAAAACTTACGGAAGTACACTTTTTGGGATTGAAGCTACTACGATTACCGTAGAAGTAAATGTAGATAAAGGCGTGGGATACTTCTTGGTAGGTTTACCAGATAATGCAGTCAAGGAAAGCTCTCATAGAATTGGTGCTGCGCTGCGCAATACAGGTTATAAAATTCCAAAGAAAAAGATTACCATCAATATGGCGCCTGCCGATTTACGGAAAGAAGGGTCAGCTTACGATTTAACAATTGCCATGGGAATCCTTGCTGCTTCTGAACAGATTAGCGGTGAAGATATTGAAAAGTACCTGATTATGGGTGAGTTATCACTAGACGGAGGTGTGAATCCCATCCGTGGAGTCTTGCCTATTGCTATTCAAGCTAGAAAAGAAGGTTATAAAGGATTTATTTTACCGCTAGAAAATGCGAGAGAAGCTGCCATTGTAAATGAACTAGAAGTCTATGGGGTTGAAAACATATCAGAGGTTATTCAGTTTTTTGATAAAGGTGAAAAGTTGCAGCCCACCAGCATCGATACAAGAAAAGAATTTTATCAAAATTTAGCAGATTTTCCATTTGATTTCGCAGATGTAAAAGGACAAGAAAATGTAAAAAGAGCCATGGAAGTTTCGGCTGCGGGTGGCCATAATATTTTACTTATTGGTCCTCCTGGAAGTGGTAAAACTATGCTAGCAAAAAGGATTCCATCTATTCTACCTTCTCTCAGTTTACAAGAAGCACTAGAAACAACAAAAATACATTCTGTGGCAGGTAAACTAGGTAAAACCACATCTTTATTGACTGTGCGTCCCTTCTCCTCTCCACACCATACCATATCTGATGTGGCACTTGTTGGAGGTGGAAGTTACCCACAACCAGGAGAAATATCTCTAGCGCATAACGGTGTGTTATTTTTGGATGAATTACCAGAGTTTCAAAGAAGTGTATTAGAGGTTATGCGACAACCTTTAGAAGATAGAGAGGTTACGATATCTAGAGCCAAGTTCACAGTGACATATCCTGCCAGTTTTATGCTTGTAGCCAGTATGAATCCAAGCCCGAGTGGTTTCTTCCCTGATGATCCTCAGAACACTTCTAGTCCTGCAGAGATGCAACGGTATATGAACAAGATTTCTGGACCTTTACTAGATAGAATAGACTTACATATTGAAGTGACCCCAGTGGCATTTGATGAACTTTCTGCTGAAAGAAATGGGGAAAAGAGCATCGAAATTCGCAACCGAGTTGAGGATGCAAGGACCATTCAAACAGGGCGATATATAGAGTTACATCACGTACATTACAATGCTCAAATGGGTCCCAAGGAATTAGATACCTTTTGTGTATTGGATAAGAAATCCAAAGATTTAATTCGCACCGCCATGGATCGATTGAACTTATCTGCCAGAGCATATGATAGAATCTTACGAGTGTCTAGAACCATTGCCGATTTAGACAAGAGCGATAATATTAACGCTAATCATCTAGCAGAAGCCATCCAGTATAGAAGTTTGGATAGAGAACAGTGGTTGGGGTAATCGTTTTGATTTAATGTATCATATGAAAATTTTAATTTTGCCAACAATAAAACAACACCCAATGATTTTAAAAATAAATGATGAGTTAGAGCTTCATAAAATTAAAATGTCTGATGCGCCAGATGTTTATCATACCATTGACACCCAACGTCCCTATTTAGGAAAATGGCTACCTTTTGTGGAATTCACTAGAGAATTAAAGGATACAGAAAGTTTTATTCAAGCAGAATTAGGTATTCCTGAAGGTAAAATGGAATATATTTTTACCATTAGAAAGAATAATCAATTTATAGGCTTAATCACTATAAAAGGAACAGACTCATTAAATCAAAAAACAGAAATCGGCTATTGGTTATCTGAAAAAGAACAAGGTCAAGGGATAATGACCATGGCAGTAGATAAGTTATGCGATTTTGTTTTTAATGAATTGAAATTAAATCGAATTCAGATCAATTGTGCTGAAGGTAATGAGCCGAGTTTTAAAATTCCAGAGAGATTAGGTTTTACCTTTGAAGGCATTCAACGAGAAGGAAACCTACTACCAGGTGGCGTATTTGTAGGTTCTAGAGTTTATAGTTTATTGAAGTCTGAATATAATAAATAAAATTATTTTTTAGCTTTAGTCTAAAACAAAAAACCCCAAAGCACTACTAGCTTTGGGGGTTTATTAAATAAATTGAGAAAGGCTTTCTTTAGCTTAATCCAGTGATGACACCTTCATCATCTATATCCATTCCGACTGCAGCGGGAGTGGCTGGTAATCCTGGCATACGCATAGCATCCCCTAACATTGGAATCACAAAGCCTGCACCTGCTGCAATTTCAAAATCACGAACGGTAATGGTGAAACCTTCTGGTCTACCTAATTTATTATCATCATCACTTAGCGATTTAGGTGTTTTCACCATACAAACTGGTAAATTCCCAAAACCATTTTTCACTAATCCTTTTAATACTCTTTTAGCTTTTGGTAAAATAACAACTTTACCTGCACCATAAATTTCTTTGGCAATGGTTTCAATCTTGTCTTCTATAGAAATTGAATGATCATATAGAGGTTTGAAGTTTGATTCACCAGATTCTGCTACTTCTATCACCGCTTCAGCTAACGCTGTCATTCCATCACCACCTTTTGCAAAACCTTCTGCTACTACCGCTTTCACTCCTTTAGCAGCACAAGAATCTATAACATATTGTAATTCTTCTTCGCTATCATCTGGAAATAAATTAATGGCTACCACTGGTTTAATTCCAAATTTTTGAACGTTTTCTATATGTTTTTCTAAATTTGGAAAACCTTTTTTCAGCTTTTCTACATCTGGCTTTTGCAAATTATCTTTACTCGCTCCCCCATGATGACGCAAAGCTCTAATAGTTGCAACTACAACGGCAGCATCTGGAGATAATCCTGCAGAAGTACATTTAATATCAAGGAATTTTTCAGCCCCTAAATCAGCCCCAAAACCAGCTTCGGTCACCACATATTCAGATAATGACAAGCCCATTTTAGTAGCTATAACAGTATTTGTACCCTGTGCTATACTTGCAAATGGTCCCCCATGAATAATCGCTGGATTACCTTCAAGCGTTTGAACTAAATTAGGCTTAATGGCATCCTTCAGCAATATAGCCATCGCTCCTATGATTCCTAAATCTTTTGCAAAAACAGGAGTTCCGTCAAATTTATCAGCAATGTAAATATTCCCTAAACGTTCTTTAAGATCTGAAAAGTTCTCGGCTAGACATAAAATCGCCATGATCTCTGAGGCTGGTGTAATATTAAATCCATCTTGACGTACCACACCATTTTTATCTCCTACCCCTACAATAACCTCTCTAAGCGCACGATCATTCATATCCATGACACGTTTCCAGGTCACAGTACTAGGGTCTATACCAATAGATTTTGTTCTACTTTGAATGTTGTTATCAATGGCTGCAGATAGTAAATTATTTGCTTTTTCTATAGCATTAAAATCCCCTGTAAAGTGCAAATTGATATCTTCCATTGGGATTACTTGCGCATATCCTCCACCAGCTGCTCCCCCTTTGATACCAAAGACAGGACCCAGAGATGGTTCACGCAATACGGCTGTTGCTTTTTTACCTGACTTGTTTAATCCATCCACTAGACCAATGGTTGTCGTAGTTTTGCCTTCCCCCGCTGGAGTTGGTGTAATTGCAGTAACTAATATGAGTTTAGAATTGGCTTGAGGATCTTTTTTGATTAAAGTTAATGGAAGTTTCGCTTTATATTTTCCATAAAGCTCAAGATGCTCTTTTGAAATATTTATCTTATCAGCGATTTTTTCTATGTGTTGAATGTCTGCACCGTGTGCAATTTCAAGATCTGTGGGAAAGGACATATTTGATTTGTTTAATTAAATTATGTTTGAGCTATAAAGTTAATTGATTCAACCCACCTAAAAAAAGATGTTTATCATGTAACATTAAGACTCAGAATTCCCATAAAAAAAAGCCACCTCAATCTAGAGATGGCTACATTTTCTTTAATAGAATTTAATTTTAAAAGACTTTATAAAGCATCATCACCAGCTTGTAGTTTCTCTGTGTTCTCTGCCATCTTCAAGGCATCGATCATCTCTTGAATATCCCCATTCAAAAAATTATCTAGGTTATAAATAGATTTATTGATTCTATGATCTGTCACGCGTCCTTGTGGGTAGTTATAAGTTCTAATTTTCGCCGATCTATCTCCACTTGAAACTAACGATTTCCTATGTTCCGTACGTTCGCTATTCGCTTTTTCCAACTCAATTTCATAAAGCTTTGTACGTAGAATTTGTAAAGCCTTGGCTCTGTTTTTATGTTGAGATCTAGACTCTTGACATTGGATTGTGATACCAGACGGTTTATGCGTTAATTGCACTTTGGTTTCTACCTTGTTTACGTTTTGCCCTCCTGCACCGCTAGAACGAGCTGTTTGGTATTCTAAGTCTGCTGGATTTATTTCCACATCCACTTCTTCTGCTTCTGGCAATACAGCTACAGTAATCGCAGAAGTATGCACACGTCCTTGTGATTCTGTCTCTGGAACTCGCTGTACACGGTGCACGCCTGATTCAAATTTCATGGTACCATAAACCCTATCTCCAGAAACTTCTAAAATCATCTCTTTAAAACCTTTGTTTCCCCCTTCAGTGGAATTCACTACATCAAATTTCCAGTTTTTGGTTTTGAAGTACATCGTATACATTCTATAGATATCCTCTACAAATATCGCAGCCTCATCACCACCCGTTCCTGCTCGTAATTCTACAATCACGTTTTTCTCATCCGCCGGATCCTTAGGAATCAACATGTATTTAATGCGTTCCTCCATTTCTGGCAAATTATTCAAGACCTCATCTTTTTCCATTTTAGCCATTTCTATCATATCGGCATCCGTAGAATTCTCTATAATTTCGTTGGCTTCTTCTAAAAGATTTAGTTGAGATTGATATTCTTCTTTCATCTCTACATATTCCTTCAGATCAGAATATTCTTTATTTAATTTAGCATAACGCTCATGATCTTGTATAATATCTGGTTGAATGATAAGATCTCCAATCTCATCAAAACGTTGTTGTATTCCCTGTAGTTTTTCTAATAATGTTGACATATAGTATTTTACTTATTCCCTCGTCTAGCATTAGAAAGGTTTGCAAAGGTAATTATAAGTAAGGAAATTATAAAACAATTGCGTACCGAAGCAAATAAGTATAAATAAAATCATCTTCACTTGGATGAATAATGAAATAATCCCAAGCTTGTGATTAATGTATATAGTTTAATAAATAAATACATCCCGCTTTTAACAAGTTAATTATTTTTAAAGTGAACTTACTAATAATGAAATGATCTGATTCAAAACTCCGATCCGGTACAGTTACTTTTCTATCTACGCACAATTCAATTCTTTTTACTATCTTAAATATATTCAGAATAGTACGGTGTATAGCCTGCAACATTATTACAAATCAAAACAAGCACTATGAAAAAAACTATTTTTACTAAACAGTTAGTTTATTGGTCAATTATTACCATCATTGGTGGACTAATGGTATGTAATCTCTACTCAATTATAACGACAGGTAAATTAATTGGACTTCTTGCGATAACCATACAAGCAATCATTTTGGGGTTAGTGTTAACTAAGAATCAATACGCAAAAATTGTAGTAAAAATTTGTAACACCACAATATAATAAATAAAGTAATTGGTGAGTCTCGAAAAAACGGTACTATTTATACTGCCTAACCTTTAACTTGTTATTTAAAATGAATAAGATAAAAACAAAACCCATCGATTTAATTCATTGCAAAACAGCATGATTAGCGGATGAAATCCAATACGGATTTTTTATAAAACTATTGTACGTTATACCAAAAATACCACAACAAAAACAGTATTTTTGGTTGTTTTCCAGCGATAAAAACCAACGCTAAAAAACCTCAATTTTTTTATCCCACATGCAGAAAAATCAGAAAATGTGATAAAAGTTACTTTTTAATTAAAAAACCTATCGTACATTTGCGATAAGAAATATGAAAAGGAGTTTAAAAAATATCGAATACAAGGAAGATACTGAAACGTTGGCAAAATTTGCCAAAGCTTTAGGCCATCCTACACGTATTGCTATCTTAAAACATCTTGAAAATCAATCTTGTTGTTTCACTGGAGATTTGGTTGATATATTGCCAATTTCTCAATCAACAGTTTCACAACACTTAAAAGAATTAAAAAATGCGGGTTTAATTCAAGGAGAATTAAAGCCACCAAAAATAAAGTATTGTATTAATCAAGAAAATTGGAAAATAGCCAAATCATTATTTGAAGCATTTTTTAATTGATATATTTTTAATTAACCTATCGTTTATTTACGATAAACAAAAATGAATATTATGACCAAAGTAATTAAAATTTTAGGAACAGGATGTCAAAAATGTCAATCAATGACTGCTGTAGTTAAAGATGTAATTTCAGAAAACAACATTGATGCAACAGTTGAAAAAGTTGAAGATATTGTGGAAATTATGAAGTTCAACGTAATGACAACACCTGCATTAGTAATAGATGATGCTGTTACAATTAAAGGCAGAGTACCTAATAAAGACGAAGTATTGTCACTTTTAAAATAAAAACATGGATTATCATATCAAGGCTTCATCTATATCAAACCAAGATGCAGTTATTGAGGTAAAACAATCGAATATAGATTTTGGTACTACTTCAAAGACTTCCGAAGCCTTACCAAATCCTGCTGAATTATTTTTAGGTTCTTTTGCAGCCTGTGTTCTAAAAAATGTAGAACGATTTTCCGGGATGATGAAATTCAATTATTCAGAAGCCACTATTGAAGTTAATGCTACACGTCTTGAAAATCCGCCAAGAATGGACAATATCATTTACAATTTGAGCATTTACAGCAACGATAAAAAATTGAATACAGATTTACTTAAAAAGAATATAGAAAAATTTGGCACCATCTATAACACGCTAAATATGTCTTGTTCTATTTCGGGTACTATAAATACGATTGAAAATGTTTGATTGGTTGCAAAATTTTGCTGATTGGCTTATCTACGCCGTTTTTAATATTGGAGAAAATACGCATTTAGGAACTGCGCTTAATTTCTTTGTATATGACACAATAAAAATTCTAATTCTTTTATTTGTCATTGTTTTTATCATGGGAATTATAAATGCATACTTCCCTATTGAGCGTCTTAAAAATTACCTAAACCGAAAAAAAATGTACGGTTTAGAATACTTTTTTGCCTCTATTTTTGGCGCGATTACACCCTTTTGTTCATGCTCCTCGGTTCCTTTATTTATTGGATTTGTACAAGGTGGTATACCACTAGGGGTTACATTCTCATTTTTGATCACCTCACCTCTTGTTAATGAAGTTGCCATTGCCATGTTTATTGGGATGTTTGGTTTAAAAGCAACCTTAATTTATGCCGGCTCTGGTATTATATTAGGAACCATTGGTGGTTTGTTATTAGGAAAATTGAATCTCGAACCTTTACTTTCTGATTGGGTAAAAGAAATTCTTGATAACAAAATGCAGCATGTGGAATTTCAGTCAGATAAAAGAACATTTTATCAACGTTTACCAGAAATTACAAGAGGCGCATGGGATATTGTAAAAGGTGTACTTATTTATGTAATCATAGGTATTGCGATTGGTGCAGCAATGCATGGATATGTTCCAGAAAACTTTTTTAATCAATATTTGGGAGGCGGACAATGGTGGACGGTTCCACTTGCGGTAATTTTAGCCATTCCCATGTATGCCAATGCCGCAGCGATAGTTCCTGTAATAGAGGTTTTTGTGGCCAAAGGCGTACCACTAGGCACTGCCATTGCATTTATGATGGCCACGGTAGGGCTATCTCTTCCAGAAGCGACCTTGCTAAAAAAAGTGATGTCTTTAAGGTTAATTGCCATCTTTTTTGGTGTGGTTACCATCGCTATCATTATATCAGGCTATTTGTTCAATATCATGATATAAACTATAGACGAATAAAAATTGAATAAACTTTATATAAAGAAATTTTATAGTTGCGTTTGATATATAGAATTCGAGCGCAATTTTAAATTAGGACCATTTCTTGGCTGACTAAAACCAATGACGTTCGGTAGTTTCGCTTCGCTAAACACATTCCACTCTATCTCCGTGGTTTACATCCTTGATATATAAAAAGTTAATTTCTTTTTAATATATTTCTGATATAAAACTATGGGACAAAGTCAAAGAAGAGTATAGCTGTTTAGTTAAAAACTTTAGAGATGTGAGAATGGAAAGACAACGATTAGAGACTAATCAAAAGTAATATTTCTTATATTTAAAAGTATCTGAAATGAATCTGAAATTAAGTTTTTAGATTCATTTTTTTTTCGTGTTTTATATATAAAATAGACTTACCTTGTACAAAGGTATTCTTAACATCTCCAATAGATTTGTTTTTTTAAGTTTAAAATAAATCAGTAATAAACAAGATTACTAAGATTTAAACCATAGGAATATGAAATTTTTTAATGTTATATCTCTCTCAAAAAAATCGTTTTTATTCCTATTGTTTTTAATAAGTCAAACCATAGTCCTAGGACAAACAGTGACTTATCAATCATCATCTGAGATTATAGCAAACCCAGAAAGAGGACTTCAAAAATATTCTATTACATCTAGCAATTATGCGACAGTTTCTGGGGCTAACAACCTTTCTGTTGCTACATTAAATGATTGGAAAACAAGCACCGATAAAGTGACTGTTGTTTACCGCTATTTTCTTTTAGATGCGTTTCTATATTCAGATATAAATGCAACTTATTTAAGTAATATTCAAACCGACTTTGATAATGTAAGATCGGCCGGGCTAAAAATAATTGTAAGATTCTCCTATTCTGATGCGGAAGGATCAGAACCTCAACAACCTCTAAAATCTCAAATACTTTCTCATATTTCCCAATTATCACCTATCCTAAATAATAATAAGGATATTATTTTTTCTCATCAGGCTGGTTTTATTGGTACTTGGGGAGAATGGTACTATACAAATTCATCTGAATTTGGTACAGAGGATAATATTAATGCCGCACAATGGTCAAACCGTAAAGAAATAGTGGATGCCATGTTAGATGCCACACCTGTAGAAATTCCTATTCAAGTGAGATATGCGGGGATTAAAACCACCATGTATGGCAATGCCCAACTTAACGAACAAACGGCATATCAAAATACAGCAAATGCGAGAGTTGGTTTCTATAATGATGCTTTCTTAAATGATTACGGTGACCAAGGCACTTATGCTGTTTCTTCTCAGTGTACCAACCCAGTAGGTACCACTGAATATAATTACATATCAAACGAGACGAAGTATTTACCAATGACTGGAGAAACCAATGGTTTTAATCCATGTAATAATGGGTTGAGAACAAAAGCTTCCAACGCAATCATTGAAATGAACCTCACCCATTGGACAACCATTAATCGTGATTTCTATACACCCTTTTGGAATGGAGTAATTAACTCGAACCTTTATGATGATATCTTAAAAAATTTAGGTTATAGGTTTGTTTTGAATTCATCTGAAGTATCATCCAATAATACGGGCTTTAATCTAACCCTCAATATATCTAACATTGGTTATGCTAGAACATTCAAGCAAAGAAATGTGTATTTAGTCCTAAAAAACACCGCAACAAATGAAATTACTACAGCATTAATTAATACTGATATTAAAACTTGGGAAAACTCAGTTGCTATAAATCAAGGTTTTAATTTAGACTTAGAAGGAACATTTCAATTGTACCTTTGGATTCCAGATAATGAAATTTCACTAGAAAATAACCCTGATTATAGCATTCAATTGGCCAATACCAATACTTGGGAACCTGCTACAGGTTATAATAATTTACACCAAACGATAACATTAGATTCGCTTGGCTTGGTAGAATATCCAAATAATAAAAGCATATTTATTTATCCAAACCCAGCATCTGAATTTATTACAATTGCATTGAAAAATACTGATGTAGAAACAATTAAAATCTATAATATCTATGGACAATTGGTTAAGGTCGTTTCAATTGCTAGTAATCAAAAAATAAATATTACTGAATTACCAGCAGGTATTTATTTTATCAGTTTACGTAATGATAAATCATCCACTTTTAAACTCATAAAAAAATAAGCCAATCCAATAATAATTCAAGGTTATTGGCTAATCTCCAATTTTATGAATACCTAAAAGTTTTGTGATTAGGGATCGCCTGTCTTTATATTCAACTCACCGACGTTATAGCATTAACCAGATTCATTAAATCATGATATTAATCATTTTCTAACAAGTATAATGGTTATAATTTTAAATCATTCTAAATAACGGTTTAAAAATAAAGCATTATGAACAACCTAGTTAGTACTTATCTTCTATCCATAATAGTTTTAACTGGGTGTAACCATGATGATTCTATTGAGCCAAGCCCTGAGCCAATAATCAAAGCCGAAATTCCTTTTACTGGTACTTGGGAAAGACAATTTGAAGCGGGCCCTGGAAATTTATATACCGTCAATTATTATATATACCAAGATAGCATAAGGTATAAATTGGGTGGTCCAATTGGGAATGCAGACTATTTAATGCAGCGTGATACTTTTCTTATAGAGAACAATAGATTTATTGGTCATACCAATGCAGATAAATATTATTTAATGTTTACTAAAAATGTATCTAACAACGCAATCACTATCTACAAACAAGAAATTGGAGATTTAATTGAAGGACTTAGCATCGATATGCCTAGCGATACAACCACACAAAATCATGGTTGGAACACTTTTCACAATTAAAAACAGCATAAAAATCTTAACCTTTGCATTTATTTGAAAAGTTTGTATGTTATTACATGTAATTTTCATCCAATTGATATAAACAATTATTAAAAGAAATTAGATATGATAGATACTTCGGCAAAAAGATGGAATGACAGATATAAAAAAAGTGAATTTGCTTACGGAAAAGAACCAAATGAATTTCTAAAAGAACAACTTAATAAACTCAACGCTGGTAATATTTTATTTGGTGCAGAAGGTGAAGGCAGAAATGCTGTGTATGCTGCAAAATCTGGTTGGAATGTTAGTGCTTTTGACATAAGCCAAGAAGGGAAAAACAAAGCATTAAAATTGGCTAAAGAAAACAATGTCTCGATTGATTACCAAGTTGGGCAATTACCAAATTTGGAGTTTAAAAATGAAATGTTTGATGCTATTGTGCTAATTTATGCCCATTTCCCTCCAAATATTAGAAGCCAATACTATAAAATATTAGACAAGAAATTAAAGATAGGTGGAATCATAATCTTTGAGGCATTTGGAAAAAAACATCTAAAATACCGAGAAGAAAACCCAAAAATAGGTGGCCCAACTGACTTAGATTCTTTGTTTTCTACCGAGGAATTGAAGTTAGATTTTGAAAATTATGACATACATCTATTAGAAGAAAAAGAAGTTGAATTGAGTGAAGGTCTTTACCACAATGGAACAGCCTCTGTAGTAAGATTTGTTGGGCGAAAAAAGTAATAACTACTGCTGATGTCGATAACTCAAATTAATAGCAATTTCTCTCCTACCCCTTTAGATATTTAAATTTCTCGATCTTCTCGTCTATTTCTTTCCTCTACAGAAGCGAATTTACTAATTAAAATTCCTACCAAGACTACAGCATAAAATTGTCCTATAACACCAAATAAAGACATAATTAATCTTGTAACGTGCGATGAAGGTGTAATATCGCCATACCCCATGGTAGTAAGTGAAATACTACTAAAATAAACAATATCCATAAAATTACCTACTACAGAGTCGCTATGCATATTGCTTAAAACACTTGGGTCATAATAATAAACAGATTGTAATAGAAAAACCATAATTTCTATAATTAAAAAATACCCACAAGCGGAGGCGAATATTATATCTTCATTGATATAACTAGGTTTAATTAAAAATGATATGATTTCATAAAAAATAATTCCGAAAAAAATACAATAAAATATACTGATGATAATCAAATAATTTGGTGTAGCTCCTATGATAGGAATGCTAAGCGGCAACAAAAATGCTACTATCCAAAGTAAATTTTGAATTCTTGTTTTAAATTGACTTTTTTCGATATATACCCCAGCACTGGCTAGCCCCAAAAAAAGCATGTTCATAGGCCAAATGACTTCTAAATAAACACTGCTATTCGCAAGAAAAATCCCGATATAAAGATGTACAATCAACGCAATGAGCAAAAACTGATACTTATATCGATGTAAAAACTTTTTTATATTATTTATCATTTCATTATTCAATTAGGGTGTTATCTACTCATGATTTTGGAACCATCTTACAAACCATGAAATCACGCCAATATTACAAAGACCTATCAAGATATTGCTTACGATTTATAAGGGTTTTGTGTCTAAGTTATCTACTTCTTTTTACGTTTTCTCCAATCCCAAGGAGCAATGGCATGTGGATCTTGCCAAATTCCAATTTTATTTTGCCGAGCAACTTTTTCTATAATATGATACACATGATTATCAGAATATTTCTCATAATGCCACGCCATACCTTTTCTTACCATTTGCATATTGATGTTACCATAGTCATCAGAAATTATTTCTGCAATCAATCTACCATTTCTATCGTAAGATAAATCTGTATTTACCGTAACTACCTTCCCAAAAATCATATCAGATAATACTTTTTTAGCTTTATTACCAAAGGGTTGCGTTCCCCTTTTTTCTGGACAATCTATATGTGCCATTCTAATTTTAATAGGTAACTCATGATATAAGACCTCCATGGTGTCGCCATCAACGATGCGTATAACCTTAGCCTGAATTTTCAGGCTGTCAGTTATATTTAATGAAGAAGCAAATGATGTCAAACTAATAGAAAATATTAGGATAGATAATAAATACTTTTGAATCATGAAAAATGGTATAATTAATTGGGTTGCGAAGATACCTAAACGATTGGTTTTAAATAAAAATGTCTAATAGAAAGCACTACTAGACATTTTAAATTCAATCCATATTCAATCTATTTCTTCAAAGCTTCTCTTATTTTTGGAGCAATTTTATTTCCATACAATTCTATAGACTTCATCATTTTATCATGATCAGGAGCTCCTACATCCATATGAGCAGAGAATCTGGTGAGACCTAAAGTTTCTATGGTTTTTAAAATTTTATCGATCGCATGATTCACATCCCCTACAATTAAATGTCCCATTTCAGTCCTACCAGCCTCATATTGATGCCTTTGGTAAGGTGGCCATTTTCTAGATTTACCAATTCTATCCATTTGTTGTGCATAGGAAGGATAATACCAATCCGCAATTTCTGTATCATTCTCACCAAATAGTGAGTGCATGTGAACCCCGACTTGGTAATCATCCATGCTATGACCTGCACTTTGCCAAGCTTGCTCATAATATTCTACGAGCGGCTTAAATCTGTCTATTGTACCACCAATAATGGCAAACATCACAGGTAATCCTAATTTAGCCGCTCTAATTACAGACTGAGGCGTGCCCCCTACCGCAACCCATATAGGCATTTTACCATTTTTAGGTTGAGGATAAATCGTTTGATTATCTAAGGATGGTCTAAATTGCCCCACCCATGAAATTGTTTCTTTTTCATTAAGCTCTACCAGAAGATTTAGTTTCTCTTCGAATAACGCTTCATAATTCTTTAATTGATACCCAAATACTGGAAAAGACTCAATAAATGAACCTCTACCCGCCATGATCTCTGCTCGCCCATCTGATATTAAATCCACCGTAGCAAAATCTTGATATAATTTCACAGGATCGGCAGAACTAATCACTGAAACGGCGCTACTTAATTTAATATTTTTGGTCACAGCCGCAGCTGCTGCTAAGAAAGTTTCTGGAGAAGCTACAGCATAATCTTCTCTATGGTGTTCACCTACCGCAAAGAAATCTAGGCCTACCTCATCCATCAATTTTACTTCTTCTAGTATCTCTTGCAGCCTTGTAGCTGCAGACTGAATTTTCCCTGTTTTAGGATCTATTTGTAAATCCCCAAACATGTCTATTCCTAATTCTATCATGATTATTCGAAGTTTTAATTAGATAAAAATTTTCTATAAAGCTGCAATACATTATAATCCATAAATGTGCCAGTTTTTATCCTATACAATTACACGAATTATAACCTTATTATTTGTATTAATCTATATAAAATTCAAACTATAAATTACCTAAGGTTTTATTTACAAATTGTACTTTAGAGGCATGCAAAAAATTTTAATCATAGGTAAAATTTGGCCAGAACCAACTTCGTCTGCTGCGGGCACTAGAATATTACAATTGATAGATTTATTTGTTCAAAAAAAATATGCCGTCACGTTTGCCTCAACTGCTTCTAAGTCTGAACATTCTTATGTATTTGATACAAATATAGTATCAGAAAAGACCATTAAATTAAATGATGCTAGTTTTTCAACTTTTATAGAAAACTTAAAACCAGATATTGTATTATTTGATCGCTTCATGACCGAAGAACAATTTGGTTGGCAAGTCAGAGAAATCTGTCCCGAAGCGTTAGTTATTTTAGATACAGAGGATTTACATTTTTTGCGAGAAGCTAGAACATTTGCTTATAAAAAAGATCAACTACTTCACCTCCATACCCTCCTGGCTAAAAGAGAAATAGCGAGTATCCTGCGATGTGATTTGTCACTTATGATTTCTAAAGTGGAAATTGATTTATTGATAAATGAATTTAAAGTTCCAAAACATATTTTATTATACCTACCGTTTTTAGAAGATACATCTTCTCTATCGCATGTAAAACTTAAAGATTTTAATCATCGTTCTAATTTTGTCTTTATTGGTAACTATTTACATGAACCCAATTATCAAACATTATTAACATTAAAAAAAGAAATTTGGCCCATTTTAAGCAAAAAACTTCCCACAGCTGAGTTGCATATTTTTGGTGCATATGCTACACAAAAAGTAACACAATTACATAATATAAAAGAAAGATTTATAATAAAAGGCAGAGCAGAAGACGCTCGTGAAACTTTAGCCAACTACAAAGTATTACTTGCTCCAATACCATTTGGTGCAGGACTCAAGGGTAAATTTGTAGATGCTATGTTTAGCGGCACGCCATCTATCACAACTCCAATGGGAGCCGAAGGCATGTATTTTCATAAGATATGGAATGGGTATGTAACAGACAAGAATGATATCATGATAGAAAAGGCCCAAGCATTATATCAAGATAGTATACTTTGGAAAGAAGCTCAGCAGAAAGGTTTTATAATTTCAAAGGATATATTTGATAAAGATAAATTCAGTCAAATATTCTGGAAGACCTTCAATCAAATTAAAGATAATTTAGAGTCTCACAGACAGAGAAACTTTATGGGTGAAATTCTAAAGATAAATCAATTGAATAGCCATAAGTATATGTCTCTCTGGATAGAAGTTAAAAACAAGTCATAAAAAAATGTCTTCCGAAATTTCGAAAGACATCTAAAAACTTTAAAAGTTGATTTAAAATTTATTTTACACGATACCAGTATTGTGTTCTACCTAACATAGAAAATCCAATATAACCCCTTACTTTAAGTTTATTTTTCTCAACCAATTCTAAAGAGACATCATAAATTTTTCCATTATTAGGGTCTAATATTTTACCATCATCCCATTTGTTTTCACCATCTTTTTCAACTCCTTCTAGCACTACCATCCCAACAATTTTCTTGTTTTTATTTTTGCCTTTACAGCTAGAGCATACAGCATCCTTCTTGTCTGTGAGGATTTCTATTACTTTACCATATAATTCTCCTCCTTTTTCATAAACTTGAATATATGATTTTGCTTCTCCTGTCTCGTCGTCCACTGTTTTCCATGTACCAACCGCTGATTGTCCCATCAAGAATGATCCTAAAAAAAGGAATAATCCTGTAAATAATAAATTTTTCATAATCAATATTTTTTAATAATAATGTGGTAAATGTAGTGAAATTATTAAATAACTATTATTCTCAACTAATAAAATATACCAAATTCATGTCAAAATTTCATATTTATTAATAATTTCATGAAATTAAGTCATTTATTTAATGATATGTTATCCAATAACGGAATTAATGGCAGATAATACAAATGGGTGTTTTAATTGCTAATAAATAGATGTTCAGCATAAAAATTGATGATAATTAAACAAAGAAAAATATATAAATGGATTTAAATAAATTTACAATTAAAGCACAAGAAGCTGTGCAAAAAGCTCAGCAACTTTCACAAGCAACTGGCCAACAAATTATAGAGGCTGGTCACTTGATAAAAGGAATGTTACAAGAAGACAACCAAGTTATTGGTTTCTTATTGAATAAACAAGGGGTAAATATTGAATACCTAAAAAAAGAAATAGATGAGGTGATTGCGAGCTACCCTAAAGTTACTGGTGGGAATATGCAGATATCTCAGAATTTAGGAAGAATATTAAATGATGCAATGAACGAAGCTCAAAAACTGAACGATGAGTTTGTGAGCGTCGAGCATATTTTATTAGCACTTTCTAACTCAAATGATAAAGCGGCACAATTATTAAAGGATCAAGGAGTTTCACACAAGGGTACATTAGAAGCATCTCAAGAATTAAGGAAAGGAGAACGTGTAACCTCTCAATCACAAGAGGATACATATAATGCCTTAGGTAAATATGCCAAAAACCTAAACGAAATGGCTGCCGAAGGTAAATTAGATCCTGTGATTGGTAGAGATGAGGAAATACGTCGAGTATTGCAGATTTTATCTCGTAGAACAAAGAACAACCCAATTTTAATCGGGGAACCTGGGGTTGGTAAAACTGCTATAGCAGAAGGCATTGCACATAGGATTATAGATGGTGACGTACCAGAAAACTTGAAGAATAAAAAGATTTTCTCCCTAGATATGGGTTCTCTGATTGCCGGAGCTAAATATAAAGGTGAATTTGAGGAACGTCTGAAATCTGTAGTAAAAGAAGTAACCGGAGCGAATGGTGAGATCATCTTGTTTATTGATGAGATTCATACCCTTGTTGGAGCAGGACAAAGTGAGGGAGCCATGGACGCAGCGAATATTTTGAAACCAGCCTTGGCTAGAGGTGAATTAAGATCTGTGGGTGCCACAACGCTTGCAGAATATCAAAAATACTTCGAAAAAGATAAAGCTCTAGAACGTAGGTTCCAGAAAGTAATGGTTGAGGAACCCAATGAAGAAGATGCCATTTCTATTCTACGGGGTATCAAAGAGAAATATGAAGTTCACCATAAAATTAGAATAAAAGATGAGGCGATTATTGCAGCAGTAGAATTATCTGAGCGTTATATATCAGATAGATTTTTACCAGACAAGGCTATTGATTTGATTGATGAGGCTTCTGCAAAGTTACGTATGGAGATGAACTCTAAGCCAGAAGAACTGGATCAATTAGATAGAAAGATTACCCAGTTAGAAATTGAGATAGAGGCAATCAAACGTGAAGGGGATGAAAAGAAAGTGGGTCTATTGAGAGAAGATCTTTCTGAATTGAATGAGCAACGCAACGAATTAAATGCTACTTGGCAATCAGAAAAAGGATTGGCAGAAAATATTCAAGAAACTCGTAAGAAAATTGATGAATATAAACTAGAATCCGAACGTGCAGAGCGTGCAGGAGATTTTGCTAGAGTGGCAGAACTTCGATATGGTATGATTAAAGAACAGGAGGCTAAACTTGCAGAACTAGAAAGCAATCTAGAGAATCAGGATACCAAGATGATTAAGGAAGAAGTTGATAGAGAAGATATTGCAGAAGTTGTGGCAAGATGGACCGGGATTCCTGTAACTAAAATGATGCAATCCGAGCGAGAAAAACTCTTGCATCTAGAAGAAGAACTACACCATAGAGTTGTAGGTCAAGATGAGGCCATCAATGCGGTAGCTGATGCCATTCGTAGAAATAGAGCAGGATTGAGTGATGAGAAAAAACCGATTGGATCTTTCTTATTCTTAGGTTCTACGGGAGTTGGTAAGACTGAGTTAGCTAAAGCGTTAGCATCCTATCTATTTGATGATGAGAATAATATGACCCGTATTGATATGAGTGAATATCAAGAGAGACATGCGGTATCTAGATTAATTGGAGCACCTCCGGGATATGTAGGATATGATGAAGGTGGACAATTGACAGAAGCTGTGCGTCGTAGACCGTACTCTGTAATTCTACTTGACGAGATGGAAAAAGCTCATCCAGACGTATTTAATATCTTGTTGCAAGTATTAGATGATGGACGATTAACTGATAACAAAGGTAGAACGGTAAACTTTAAAAATGCCGTGATTATCATGACCTCCAATATTGGATCTCATATCATACAAGAGAATTTTTCTGATTTAGAAAATAAAGATTACTATGCAACTTTAGAGGCTACTAAAAATGATGTATTTGGGTTACTAAAACAGAGTTTTCGTCCAGAGTTTTTGAATAGAATCGATGAAACTATTTTATTCACCCCTTTAAATAAGGAGGAAATTAGAGAGATTGTTGAATTACAGCTAAAAGGATTAACTAAAATCTTGTCTAAAAAAGACATCGTTCTAGACACCACAGATGATGCGATTGATTATTTAGCTAAGATTGGATATGATCCTCAATTTGGAGCTAGACCGATTAAACGAGCCATTCAACAAGAGGTTTTAAATAAATTATCTAGAGAAATTCTCGCAGGTAATGTTCATGATAACTCTGTAGTCTTGATTGATTACTTTGAAGATGGAGGCTTAGTTTTTAGAATGCAGGAATAAACTTTCTCTGTCTCACGTAAAGTTTTTTAATATAAAAAATAGCCGTTTCAATAGATTTGGGACGGCAATTTTTTTTGATTTAAGAATTAACTCAGCATTGGAAAATGAATAGGATTTAATTTTAAGTTAAATTAATTTTATTAAATCACTGGTTTCCGATTAATTTTAAATTATAGGTTAATATAATCATAGACTTTTTATGAAAAATACCACTTCTTAAATTATATAATATTTTGTATTTTTATAGACTTTAATACCAGATAAAATTTTTAAATGAATACAAATAACTTTTCTCTACGCCACATCGGTGTACATGGCTCCGATAAAGAGGCTATGTTAGATACATTGAATGTAGAAAACCTGGACCAATTAATAGACGAAACTTTACCAGATTCTATTAAAGCACATAAAGCGCTTGACGTACCTACCGCATTTTCTGAGCTAGAACTCTTCAGACATATGAAGCAACTAGGTTCTAGAAATAAAACGTATAAATCATACATTGGGTATGGGTATTATAACACTATTTTACCTCCAGTAATTCAAAGAAATATTTTAGAAAATCCAGGATGGTACACTGCTTATACCCCTTACCAAGCAGAGATTGCACAAGGAAGATTGGAAGCATTATTAAACTTCCAGACGGTTGTTTCTGATTTAACAGGTTTCACGATAGCTAATGCATCTTTATTGGATGAAGGAACTGCTGCTGCAGAAGCCATGCACATGTTCTATGAAGCTCGATCTAGAGACAAGAAAAAAGCAGGCGCTAATAAGTTTTTTGTTTCAGAAGAAGTATTCCCTCAAACATTGGCAGTTTTAAAGACTAAAGCTTCTGGTTTAGAGATAGATCTAGTCGTTGGAGACCACAATGAATTTAAATTTACTTCAGATTTCTTTGGGGGTATTGTACAATATCCATCCAAATATGGAGAGGTTTATGATTATGCTGAATTTATAGCACAAGCGCATGAAAATGAGTGTTTGGTTGTGGTAGCCGCAGATATTTTAGCCTTAACCGTATTGAAAGCACCAGGGGAATTTGGAGCTGATGCCGCTATTGGAAGTACGCAACGTTTTGGTATTCCTATGGGATTTGGAGGACCACATGCTGCTTACCTAGCTTGTACAGAAGACTTTAAACGTCACATACCAGGTAGAATCATTGGAGTATCACATGATGCGAATGGTAAATTTGCATTGAGAATGGCATTGCAGACTAGAGAGCAACACATCAAAAGAGAAAGAGCCACCTCAAACATCTGTACGGCACAAGTACTATTAGCTGTAATGGCTGGCATGTATGCTACTTATCATGGACCAGACGGATTAAAATTCATCGCTACAGAGATTCATAAAAAAGCAGCTTATTTAGAGAAAACATTAAAGAATTTAGGTTATACGCTAGTTAACGAGCATTTCTTTGATACCCTACGCATAGACACCCAAAATATTGATAGAGATAAATTGAAGTCTATTGCTGAGCATAATGCGGTAAACCTTAATTTCTATGATAAAGATTATGTGACGATAGCACTAGATGACTTAGATGCCGCCACAGATGAAGGAATCATGGATTTATTAAACGTATTTTCTGAATACCAAGGAAAATCAGCAGCATTCTTACCAGAAGAAGGTGAAGTAAAGAGATATCCAGAAAAACTTGAAAGAACTTCCGATTATTTAACCCATGAGGTTTTCAATAGTTTCCATACAGAAACAGAATTGATGCGTTATATCAAGCGTCTAGAAAGAAAAGATTTAGCTTTAAATCATTCTATGATTCCATTAGGTAGTTGCACCATGAAATTGAACGCTGCCGCAGAAATGTTACCTATGAGCTGGGTAGAATTTGGTGGTATTCATCCTTTTGCACCTGTAGATCAGACAGAAGGTTACAGACAAATGATAAGTGCATTAGAAGATTATTTATCAGAAATCACTGGATTTGCAGCTACATCATTACAACCAAACTCTGGAGCACAAGGAGAATATGCTGGATTAATGGTGATTCGTGAATACTTGCATAGCAAGGGAGAAACCAACCGTAATATCGTTGTAATCCCTGAATCTGCGCATGGTACCAATCCCGCATCTGCTGTATTGGCTGGAATGAAAGTGGTGGTTGTGAAAAACTTAGATAATGGGGAGTTTGATATTGATGATTTAAAAACAAAATTAGAAAAGCACAGCGAAAATCTAGCTGCATTGATGGTAACTTATCCTTCTACTTATGGAATGTTTGATCAAAACATCAAAGAAGTCACAGATCTCATACATCAACATGGTGGGCAGGTATATATGGATGGTGCAAATATGAATGCGCAAGTTGGATTAACGAATCCGCACTTTATTGGAGCAGACGTATGTCACTTGAATTTGCATAAAACATTTGCTATCCCTCATGGTGGTGGTGGTCCTGGTGTTGGCCCAATCTGTGTAGCTGAACATTTAAAAGCATTTTTACCTACCAACCCAAACATCAAAGCTGGTGGCGAAGAAGCATTAGACGCTATTTCATCTGCACCTTTCGGATCTGCATTAATCCATACTATATCTTATGCTTATATCAGATTACTTGGGCCTAAAGGATTAAAGTTAAGTACAGAAACCGCTATATTGAATGCGAACTACATCAAAAATAGACTACAAGATCATTATCAAGTTCTTTATCAAAATAATAAAGGGAGAGTAGCTCATGAAATGATTATTGATTGTCGTCCATTCAAAAAGTTAGGAGTAGAAGTAGTAGACATTGCGAAACGCTTAATGGATTATGGTTTCCATGCACCAACGGTTTCCTTCCCAGTTGCTGGTACATTGATGATAGAACCTACAGAATCAGAATCAAAAGCAGAGCTTGACAGATTTATTGAGGCTATGATATCTATTAAACAAGAAATAGATGAAATAGCCAATGGTGATTATGATCAAGAAAATAATGTATTGAAGAACGCTCCTCATACGCAAGAATTATTAACTGCAGATGAGTGGGATAAACCATATACTAGAACTAAAGCAGCTTATCCGTTAGATTGGGTAAAAGATAATAAGTTCTGGGCTAGTGTTGCAAGAATTGACGATGCTTATGGAGATAGAAACTTAATCTGTACTTGCCCTCCACTAGAGGCATATGCATAATAAGCTACCATAAATTAGAGCAAAAAAATCCCGAATAATTCGGGATTTTTTTTGCTCTAATTTTATATTATTGATTAAATATAGATTTGAAATTTATTCTTTTATTTCAAAAACTTGTTCAATCACCTTTTTGAATTCCTGCTTTGGAAGCGCACCATTTAATATTTGAGGTTCTTTTCCATCATTATTTATAAACACGATGGTTGGAATACTTCTTACATTAAACATTGCTGAAATTTCTTGCTCTTGCTCGGTATCTATTTTATAGAAGTCGATTTTACCCTCATATTCTTTACTTAACTCTTCATAAATAGGAGCTAATGTTTTACACGGTCCACACCAATCTGCATAGAAGTCTATAATCGTTGGTTTATCTCCTTCAAATTTCCACTCCTGATTTTCATCAAAATTGAAAACTTTCTCTTTGAATGTATTTGTATTTAATAATTCTGCCATAAAAATTTATTTAACTATAATAAAACAATAGTAATGCCAACATTAAATTAGCAGAATTTACGCCATATTGTCGTTAAAATGGAATATATACAACCTTTTTTGTTTCGAAGAAATCTTCTTCATAGAATTTAGAAATAGGAATTTCTATCGCTTGTTTAAAATCGGCTAACTCTTCTGTTAAATCTCCACCCTTTAAATACAATATTCCATTGGCAATTTTCTGACCTTTTAATGGCTCTTTATGTATTTTTTGCCGTACCCATGCTACAAATTTCGGCATCTGCGTCACAGCTCTACTTACAATAAAATTATATTTAGCTTTTACCTTTTCTGCTCGTATTTGCTCTACCTTCACATTTTCCATATCAAGATTTTCCACTAAATCTTCTACCACCATAACCTTTTTGCCAATAGAATCTATCAAGTGAAAACTAGTATCAGGAAACATAATTGCTAATGGAATCCCTGGAAATCCACCGCCAGTGCCCACATCCAATACCTTGTGATCCTTTTGGAACTCAATTACCTTGGCAATAGCTAGTGAGTGCAGAATATGTCTTTCATATAAATGTTCAGCATCTTTTCTAGATATCAAATTAATTTGATCATTCCAGTCCAAAAAAAGCTCTTCTAGAATAGCGAATTGCTTTTGTTGAATTTTACTGAGGTTTGGGAAATATTTTATTAATAGTTCTTCTTTCATATCAAAAAATAAAGTGCTTTTAATGCTTCAATATAAGCATTAAAAGCACTTAAAAAGTAAATATTTTTTTATTTTAACTGATCGATAACTTTCATTAAACGTTCAGAAATCTCGTCAATTTCTCCTACACCATCAATAGTTACCCATTTATCTTGAGCTCTGTAATGTTGAGAAACCTCATCTGTTTTTTGATAATATTCTCTAATTCTATTGCGAATAATATCCTCACTAGCATCATCTACTCTACCGCTCGTTTTCCCTCTTTCTAGAATTCTCTTTACCAAACGCTCATCTTCTACCTCCAACGCTAAACACACATCAACTTCCTCATTCAGCACTTCCTTCAACAATTCATCTAAAGCTTCAGCTTGTTCTGTCGTTCTTGGATAACCATCAAAGATTAAACCTTTGGCATCTTTATTTTTTTCTACCTCCGCACGCAGCATTTGGGTCGTAACCTCATCTGGAACTAGCTCTCCTTTGTCCATATAAGACTTTGCAAGTTTACCTAAATCAGTTTCATTTTTGATATTGAATCTAAACATATCACCTGTGGATAGCTGTACCCAATCATACACTTCAACTAATCGCTTTGCTTGCGTTCCTTTACCACTGCCCGGAGGGCCAAATAATACAATATTTTTCATATAATTTTTTAATCTTTTAATTGATAAATGTCTGGCAGATTACGACCTAACTCATCATAGTCTAGCCCATACCCTACCACAAATTTATCTGGAATTTCAATCCCTATATAATCTATTTTTAAAT
Organism: Weeksellaceae bacterium; assembly: GCA_051011115.1. Lineage (GTDB taxonomy): Bacteria > Bacteroidota > Bacteroidia > Flavobacteriales > Weeksellaceae > Profundicola. Next base: position 21,693 of record JBPCUN010000002.1, on the reverse strand, counting down.
CCTTTGTATAGGCATCTGGTTTATATAAAAGGGTAGCTGTCTTTACACTTTTTACTGCTTTCTCTTTGATAAGTTCATGCAATGCATAGAGCGTGTTTCCAGTATCTACAATATCCTCTAAAAGTATGATATGCCTCCCTTTAACATCTACATTCAAATCCATCAGGGTTTTTACATCTCCAGTGGTTTTAATGCCTTCATATGATTTCATTTGAATAAAAGATATCTCACAATCACCCTTATAGGCCTTCAATAAATCACTCATAAAAACAACAACGCCCTTTAAAACCCCAATAAAAACTGGAATTTCACCTTCATAATCATGATGAATTTTGATAGCCATTCGTTTAATAGCCTGTTCCAATTCTTCATTTGATATGTAAGGAACAAATGTCTTGTCGTGAATTTGAATGTCTTGCATAAAATCATTTATCTAAATGCTAAAATAGTCATAATTTTTGGAAAAACGTGGTAAGTTAATGATTTAATTTGATAAACATGGTGTTAGATTAAATTATTTTGCCTACATTTGCACTCTTAATAATAAGTTAGGAAGGAAGCATTTTACATTATTTGACTCTACAGGAATTAAATTTGTGAATGGAAGTCAGAGGACTTCACGGCGACTTTTCTGCCACAAATTTAAAATTTATGTCAAGTAACGAAAACCAAAAAAGGTCTTTCAGAAGACCAGCACGCGGTAATTCTAACAATTCAGCACCTAGTAGAGGACGAGGAAATTCGTCTGGAGGTGGCGGTAGAGGACGCGGCCGTGGAAACGGAAGAAAATTTATTCAACCATCTGCAGACAGATTCATACACACAGGTGTACCTTTAATAGAGGTAAAGTATGACGCACCAACAAAATTTAGTGAATTCCCATTACATGAGGATTTAATGAAAAATATCGAAAAATTAGGCTGGGAATACCCTACTGAAATTCAAGATAAGACTTTCCATCAAATTACAGAGCTAAAAGATATTTTAGGAGTTGCTAATACAGGTACTGGTAAAACGGGTGCCTTTTTACTACCAATTATAAACTCTATGCTTTTTGCAGAAGAAGATTTCTCTGCACTCGTAATGGTTCCTACAAGAGAACTTGCAGAACAAGTAGAAGCTGAATTTAGAATGTTCACAAAAGGACTAAAACTTTATGCGAATTGCTTTATCGGTGGAACGAGTGTAAACCAAGATATTCAACGTTTAAGAAAACCATTCCATTTTGTTATAGGAACACCTGGACGTTTAGTTGATTTAACTAAAAGAGGCGCATTGAAACCAGAGCATTTCTCTGTACTTATTCTAGATGAGTTTGATAGAATGTTAGACATGGGATTCAGCCAAGATGTGAATTTCTTAACAGATAAAATGAATGATAGAGATCAAACGCTATTATTCTCTGCAACTTTAGATAGAAAACAGGAATCATTAATCAATAATATATTGAATGAGCCTATAAGAGTAGAGGTATCTAAAGGGAATGCTACAGCAGAACATATTGATCAGGATGTTGTTTATACCACAAGAGACAATAAGTTTGATACACTTTTAGAAATGATACAAGGAGATAAATTCGAAAAGGTGATCATCTTTGCAGAAACTAAAAGAAGAGTATCTGATTTGACTCAACAATTGAGACAAAACAGAATGAAAGTAGACGAAATTCATGGGGATAAAACGCAGAACTATCGTAAAAACGCTTTGAATTCTTTTAGAAGAGGTAAAGTAGATATCTTAGTAGCAACAGATGTGGCTGCAAGAGGATTGGATATATCTGATGTAACACACGTAATTAATTATGAGATTCCATTTGATTATGAAACTTATATCCACAGAATTGGACGTACAGGTAGAGCTGGTAAAAAAGGACAAGCTTACACTTTCTTTTCAAAGAGATAAGATAAAATAAAATTTATCAAACCATATAAAGACTTATGTATTCACTTGCATAGGTCTTTTTTTATGGTAGTATGATAGATACTACACACCAAGAGAGATAATATCTACCTGACCTTTTTAGACCATAAAAAAACCCCCACTAGCCAAAGCTAATGGGGGTTTTTAATTTTCGTTGGTATGCTAGAAATTAAAGGGGCTCCTTTTACTTTCTATCTATAACTTTATATAATTCAAAATTGACTATGATGGATTGGTCTATATTTACACCCATAGCATTTCTCTCTCTGCCAAAAGCTAACCGAGATGGAATAATAATAAGACCTTGAAAATTCACAAAAGGAGTGTCTGTCATATTTTTATCTGCAGAATTAAAGAACTTAGTCCCTTCTTGAAACGCTTCTATCTCATACATTGATTTTGTAATTTTAGCTTCTTCCTGTTCTTTTGTTATTTTTTTGAAATAAAAAGTAGGATCCCAACTTGGATAACCTGTAGTATTGATGGTTGACAAGAATCGTTGCGGTGTAGCGTATGAGACAGAGTCCTTTGCTTTATTGATTTTACCCTTATAGGTAAACATCTCATATTGTAATAAAATAGAATCTTTTTCTGGATCTGCAACTTTGCGCCCCTCAGAAGTATAATCTTGTTTCTTTACTGTCCAATAGCCCATATCATGATAAACTGCTATATCCGCCAAAGGTGTTTTATTATCATCCGAAGGATCGGCATCAGAAAATGCAGTCAATTTTCCTTGATCATTTAAATAATAATCCTTTAGTAATAAAGATATGGCATCGTCATCCACTTGATTCTGTTCTTCTTGTGACAATAATACCTCTTCAGGATCATTTTTGTCATCATCACTATTACACGCAGTAAATAAACTGGTTGCTACCAATACTGGTAGTATTATTCTTTGTATCTTCATAATCCTTTTTCTAAACCTGCAATTTAGTAATAATCTCTTAACTATGATGTAGTATTATTCATTTGTGTGTTAAAGTTCCACAGCAGAATCATCTCCTCTTGGATCTGCTCCTCCTTCTAAGCTACCATCTTCTAAAACTCGAATGGCATCCATCTTTCCTAAAATGGAATTATTCTTTTCTATAATGATGTAACCTTTGTCCGTTAGTTTTTGAATAACCTTTGGACTAAATCCTTTTGGTTCAAAGGTTATTTCATCCGGTAACCATTGATGATGAAAACGAGGAGCTGCGACAGCATCTTGCATATTCATATCGAATATAGTTTGGTTTAAGATAGTTTGTAATACTGTAGTGATTATCGTAGACCCTCCTGGAGTTCCAAGTACCATGTATAATTTATCATTTTTTGACACTATGGTGGGCGTCATAGAGCTTAACATTCGTTTTTCTGGTTCAATCTTATTGGCTTCACCTCCAATCAAGCCAAACATATTAGGTACGCCTGGTTTGGCACTAAAATCGTCCATTTCGTTATTAAAGAAATAACCCAATTCATTATCGTATAATTTGCTACCGTAAGCACCGTTTACGGTAGTAGTTACAGACACCGCGTTTCCTTCTGTGTCCACGATTGAATAATGCGTAGTTTCATTGCTTTCAGTCCATTCAATTTCTCCTGGAGCTATATCAGAGGATAGTGTAGCTTTATTCCAATCAAAATCATTCATTCGGTCTTTTAAATACGTATCATCCATTAATTCTACCAAAGGAACGTTTACGAAATCTGGATCCCCTAAATATTTAGAACGGTCTGCGTAAGCTCTACGCTCTGCTTCAGTAATCAATTGAATATAATCTGCACTATTATGCTCCATTTCATTTAATGGATAATTCTCTAACGTTTTCAAGATTTGACCTAGAACAATCCCTCCACTGCTAGGTGGCCCCATAGTCGTAATTTTATAATCATGAAAATTAAATTGAATCGGATCTCTCCAAACTGGATTATATTCTTCTAAATCTTCGATTGTTATAATACCTCCATTCTTTTGGATAAAAGCTACCGTCTTTTTAGCCACTTCTCCTTTATAAAAACCATCTCTACCATGATCTCTAATCTTTTCTAAAGTCTTGGCTAAATTAGGTTGCACTATCATATCTCCCTCTTTCCACTCTTTATCAAAATAAATTTTTCTATCCTTATTCACCTTTTGAAATAAAAGTCTAGAACCATTGAGCATGCTAGCTTGTTTTTTAGTAACCACAAATCCATTTTTGGCTAAATCAATCGCTGGTTGCATCACTTCTTTCCAACTTAATTTACCAAATTTCTGATGCGCTTCGTACATACCAGCAACAGTCCCAGGAACTCCTACAGCCAAAGCACCATCCATACTCAACCGTGGAATTAAATCACCTTTTTCATTTTGATACATTTTTTCATGTGCTGCTTTAGGAGCTTTTTCTCTATAGTCTAATGTTCCAGTAGTTCCATCTTTTAACCTGTATACCATAAAACCACCACCGCCAATGTTCCCTGCAAATGGAAAACAAACGGCCAATGCTGCATCCGTGGCTACCATAGCATCAAACGCGTTACCGCCTTTTCGCATAATTTCAATTCCAATAGTGGATGCTTCTTCTCTTGCAGAAACCACCATAGCATGACGTTTTGCCGCCATACTTTTTGCTTCTGGTAAACTTGTCTGATTAGAATTTTGTGTTTGCTGCGTCGGCATACAAGCCATTAGCCACACCAACGATAGAAGTACAATATTTTTCATAAACGTAAAGATAGAAATCAGTAATGAATTTTAAAGAATATGCTTCACAAGTTAATTAGAAAAAACTGTAATGCATAAAAAAAGTGAACCCAAAGGCTCACTTTTTCTCTATTTATATCATACCAATTATTTAACTGGTAAATCTAATTCATAAGTTTCAAAAAATTCTTTTTTTGCAATTCTGTAAACTTCTTCATAAGATAGAGGTGAAACTAAATAATCTCCTTTCTTCGCTACCATTTCTTCTCCCCAAGGCGCTATAAATTTAAATTCATCACCATGCCCTAATTGCTTTATTAAGGTATTATCTATTTCTTTTGCCACAACCTTTCCTATTGGCTTATAAAGCGAATATTCATCATCTACCTGAGAAAGCCATTCGTATCTTTTCTCAAACTTCTCCGCACTCATAATATACATTTCTTCAGCATCCGTTTGGTTTTTTACTACATAATCACCTTCTTCTGCTACGTTTACAGTTTCTACCCCATCAGATGTTATGGTAATTATTTTTTCACCAGCAACTGCTTTCCTAGCTAAAACCTTTTTATATTTTCTGTATACTTCACCTTTTGATTGTAAAATGGGAATCATTTTATCCATTAACATTTCTTGGGTTAATATCTCCTTAGACACCATATCATCATCAGAGTCAGAACAAGAAATATTTAAAAATAGAAAAGCTGTAAGTAAAAACATAATTGGGCGACCTTTACGAATGGATTGAATCATCTTCATTTTCATATTAATTTATTTGATTAAACAGGCGGCAAAACTATTCTTAAATCGTTAAACACAATAATGGATAAAGTTATCTTTAGGTTAACTATTTACGCATAATAGACATTCTCTTATTTGGAAAGGTAACTTTCTAAGAATCAGATTGAAGTAAATTATCTAAAACTGCTAAAAATAAAAAAGTTCGAAATTAGTCCGAACAATTTATAAAACGTTGATAATAAGAACTAATTGTGCTCACGGCGGGATTCGAACCCGCACGTCCGTAAGGACACCACCCCCTCAAGATGGCAAGTCTACCAGTTTCTCCACGTGAGCGAAACAAGACCGCAAAGGTATAGAAAAAAATCAAAAAAATGAGTGTTCATATGCTTAGATTTAGAATAATAGCTTTTGATAGAATTGAAATTAACTTAAATTAATTATCTTAAATTATTTTAAAATTTGGAATGAAATATGAATTAAAATTTAAACTTAAGCAATGACAAAGCTACTCTTGACACTGCTTTTGCATATCGTTGAATAATTTTAAATAAAAAAAGACGAATGAAAAAAATTTTGATTCTTTTATTTGTAGGTCTATTGGGTATCTCCTTTGCTCAAGAGGTAACCATTGATGAGGCATACAACTGGGCTAAAGAGAACTTTCCTATTTATCAGCAAAAAGTTTTACTGAAGGAACAAACCAAAAGAAACTTAAGCAATACTACAAAAGCTTATTTGCCTCAAGTTAACCTTCAAGGACAAGCAACTTACCAGACTGAGGTAACGTCTATTCCCATGGAAATCCCAGGGATGGAAATGGAAGATATGAGCAAGGATCAATATAAATTGGTGGCAGAGATAAATCAACTAATTTATGATGGCGGAAATATCAAAAATCAACAAGAACGCTTGCAACTTTCTGAATTAATGCAATTACAAGAAGTAGAAATTACACTCTATAATCTACGTCAAAGAGTGAGTGATTTGTTTTTTGGTATTTTGCTCACCGATGCACAAATAGAGCAGAGAAAATACATAGAAGAGATTTTACAGGGCGCACTAGACCAAGCAAAAGTAGCGCTAGATAATGGTGTAACAGCAAAAGCCAATGTAAATGAATTAAAAGCAGAGTTGATATCTAATGAGCAACAACGTATAGAAATTCAATATAAGAAAGAGGCACTAATTCGCATGCTAGAGGAATTAACAGGTCATCAATTCACAAAGGAGGTAACTTTTAGAACTCCAGCTCCTATTCAAAATACGTTTAATAATCAGCGTCCAGAAATCGAAATGTTTAGGTTGCGTCAACAAATGCTAGAAATTGAACGCAAAAAGTTAAATCAGCATTGGTACCCAAAAATCGGCGCTTTTGTACAAGGTGGTTATGGACGACCTGGATTAAATATGCTGGATAATGATTTTAAGCCTTTTGCCATTGGCGGTGTCCGACTTTCTATTCCACTAAGTGGTTTTTATACCCAAAAGAATGAATTCGAGAAACTAGAAATTGAATCGGCAATAATTGATACTGAGAAGCAAGCCTTCGTGATAAATACAAGAATTTCTAATATAAAAGAAGAAAATAATATTCAGAAATTTGAAGAGTTAATTGCTAAAGATAGAGAAATCATTGCTTTACGTCAAGAAGTTTTAGAGTCTGCCAAAGCACAATTAAAGTATGGGGTAATCACATCACATGAATTTGTAAATAAATTGAATGCGACCTATATCGCACAGATTACCCAATCCTTGCATATACTTCAACAATTAAAATCACAATATCAACAACGAATCATAACTGGAAATTGATCATGAAAAATATACTTTATTTAACCCTAATAATCATTCTTGTATCTTGTAATAACAATAAGGTAGACTTTGATGCTTCTGGCTATTTTGAGGCAGATGAAGTAATTGTATCTGCAGAGCAAAATGGAAAAATTTTAGATTTAAAAGTAGAAGAAGGTCAAACTTTGCAAGCCAATCAAGCAGTAGGACAAATAGATGTGGAAGGTCAACGTTTACAGAAAGAACAAGTTTTAGCTTTTAAATCATCTTTACAGGATAAAACGGTTTCTGCTACAGATCAGGTAAAAGTGGCTGAAAAGCAATTATCTGCGCAACAAGCACAACTAAATCATTTATTGCAAGAGCAAATACGAACTCAAAACTTAGTAGATGCCGATGCTGCTCCACGTAAAAACCTAGATGATATTAATGCTCAGATCACGCAGCTCAGACGTCAAATGGCTGTGACTAGAGAGCAAATTAATGTGTATAAAACTCATTCAGCAACGCAAAATAAAAGTGTGATGAGTGAGGCAGAACCTTTAGAAAAAAATGCTGAGGTCATTCAATATCAAATTGATAAAGGAACGGTAATTAATCCCATTTCAGGAACGGTTTTGACGACTTATGCAAACGAAGGCGAACTTGCAAGCATGGGAAAACCGCTTTATAAGATCGCAAATTTGGATCATATTTACTTGAAAGCTTATGTAAGTGGAGAACAGTTACCTGATTTAAAATTAAATCAAGAGGTAACGGTAAGAATTGACAATGGTGAAGAAGGATATAAAAATTACCAAGGCATTGTACAATGGATATCTTCTGAAGCGGAATTCACGCCAAAGACCATTCAAACCAAAAAAGAAAGAGCCAATTTAGTTTATGCTATCAAAGTAAAAGTGGTAAATGATGGTTTTTTAAAAGTAGGAATGTATGGAGAAGTCATTTTATAAATATTTAAAGCCTTTTAAAATTTAGACAAAAAAATTATCCCAACTAAAAGTACATGCACGCGATAGAAGTAGAAAATATCAGTAAATCTTATGATAAGGTTTTAGCGCTTAATGAAATTAAATTAAGCATCAAATCAGGAGAACTATTTGGGCTGATTGGTCCTGATGGTGCTGGTAAAACGACGTTGTTTCGTATACTGACTACATTACTCCTCGCAGACGATGGAAGTGCTAGTGTCTTAGGTCATGATGTAGTGAAAGAATATCAAAGCATCCGTAAGGAAATTGGTTATATGCCGGGGAAGTTTTCGCTTTACCAAGATTTAACTGTTGAAGAAAACCTGAATTTTTTTGCGACCCTATTTGGAACTTCTATTGAAGAAAGTTATGACTTAATCAAAGATATATACGTTCAGATTGAACCTTTCAAAAACCGTAGAGCAGGGAAATTATCTGGTGGAATGAAACAAAAACTTGCCCTTTGTTGTGCCTTAGTACATAAACCTCAAGTTTTATTTTTGGATGAACCTACAACTGGGGTAGATGCTGTTTCTCGTAAAGAATTCTGGGATGTTTTACAAAGTTTAAAAAGACAAGGAATTACCATTTTGGTTTCTACGCCTTATATGGATGAAGCCTTGCAATGTGAGAGAATTGCTTTAATTCAAAAAGGAAACATTATGCAAATCAATACGCCACAGGGAATTATAGATACTTATCCCAAAAAATTATATGCCGTTTCTGGTTCGCATCAATACAGAATTATGCAAAAATTAGAAACCTTGGAAGAGGTAGAAACCGTTTATGCTTTTGGTGACAGTTTACATGTTACTTTTAATAATGAGGAGGATAAAATAGCTTCTAAAGTTAAAAATAATACAAAAATGGAAGTTGAAATAAAGGAAATTCAACCTACAATAGAAGACGCTTTCATTCGATTAACCAATGATTTTGAAACTAAAAATCAAAACCTGTGAAAAACGATTATGCCATATATGCTCAAGAATTAACCAAAAGATTTGGAGACTTTTATGCTGTAGATAAAATAAGTTTTACGGTAGACAAAGGGGAGATTTTTGGTTTTTTGGGCGCCAATGGCGCTGGAAAAACTACCGCCATGCGTATGTTAAGTGGGCTGTCCTACCCTACTTCTGGGGAGGCAAACGTGGCTGGATTTGATGTATACAAAGAACAAGAATCAATCAAGAAAAATATTGGTTATATGAGCCAAAAATTCTCTTTATATGAAAATTTAACCATCAGAGAGAATATTAAGTTTTTTGCAGGAGTATATGGCGTTCCAACGAAAGTGATTAAAGAAAAAAGTGAAGTACTGATTCAGGATTTAGGCATGGAGAATCAAGCCAATAAGATGGTGGGATCTTTACCCTTGGGCTGGAAACAAAAGTTAGCATTTTCGGTGGCTATATTCCATGAGCCCAAAATTGTCTTTCTTGATGAACCTACTGGAGGGGTTGACCCCATAACAAGAAGACAATTCTGGAATATGATTTATGAAGCATCTGAACGCGGAATCACCATATTTGTCACCACTCACTATATGGATGAATCAGAGTATTGTGATCGGGTATCTATCATGGTAGATGGTAAAATTGAGGCCTTGGATACGCCCAATAATTTAAAGACACAATACCATGCAGATACCATGGATGATGTATTTTATCAATTAGCCAGAGGCGCAAAGAGAGGAGATTAATGAAAGAGTTACTGGTATTTATCAAAAAAGAATTCAAGCATGTTTTTCGCGATAGGAGAACGCTGTTGATTATGTTTGGGTTGCCATTCATACAAATATTGCTGTTTGGATATGCGCTCACCAGTGAGGTTAAAAATGCCCATATCGTCGTGATGGATTTGGCTAATGATGGCACTTCTCAAGATTTAGCCGAACGTATATCTGCCACGCCGAACTTTATTGTAGAACGCAGAATCATTCCTCAAAGTGAACTAGACGCATCTTTCAAAAAAGGCATTACCAAGGCTGTTGTGATTATTCCACAAAATTTCGAGACTGATTTATATAATACACGCCAAGCCACCATTCAAGTGATAGCTGATGCTACTGAACCCAATGTAGCCAAAACTATTAATCAATATATTCAAAATATCGTATCGATCAAAATGCAAGATTTGAATCAACTTGCGACGCAAGGGCAAATTATAGAACCAGAAGTACGAATGCTTTTTAACGAAGAAATGAATGGATCTATCAGTTATGTTCCTGGTGTATTAGCCATGGTTTTGATGATTATCTCTACCGCTCTCACCTCTGTGGCTGTGGTTCGAGAAAAAGAACTCGGTACCATGGAAATTTTGCTTGTTTCACCCTTTAATCCCCTAATGGTTTTAGTTGCCAAAGCTATACCCTATCTGGTATTATCTTTAGTAAATTTTGTTTTTATCATCTTCTTATCTATTACATTATTAGATGTACCATTTTTAGGAAGTAGTTTTCTACTCTTTATGGAAACACTGTTGTTTATCCTTACTAGTTTAGCTTTCGGACTTGTAATTTCTAATATAGCCCAAACTCAACAACAAGCCTTACTCATCTCTATGATGGGATTACTCTTACCCACTGTTATCTTTACAGGATTTATATTTCCTATCGAGAATATGCCATGGCCATTACAGTGGTTATCAAATTTAGTTCCTGCCAAATGGTATTATTTTATCGTGAAAAAAATCATGCTCAAAGGGCTTGGAATCAGTTATGTATGGAAAGAGACTTTGGTATTACTTGGAATGACAATTTCTTTACTGATTTTAGCTGTTAAGAACTTTAAAATCAGGTTATCATGAGAAGGTTGAAATTTTTATTAGAAAAAGAATTTAAACAAATCTTCCGTGATAAAACCATTATTGCGATGATTTTCCTATTGCCTGTGTTGCAACTGGTGCTTATTCCATTGGCCATGAATTTTGATGTAAAGGAAATCAATGTGGTAATTGTGGATAACGATCATAGCAGTTATTCTCAAAAATTTGTTTCTAAACTAGGAGCCTCTGGCTATTTTCAAATCATTCACAATCCCCCAACTTATGAACAAGCTACTCCCTATTTAGACAGTGGAGATGCCGATGCGATTATTGCCATTCCACCCAATTTTGAAAAGAATTTAGTGCGCGAAGGTCGACAACAAATCGGAATATTCATTGATGCTATTAATGGAACCAAATCTAGCCTTGGCTCCGCCTATATACTTGCGGTTTTACAAGATTATAACCGAGAGATTCAACTATACACGGGAAATTCTTACACGCCACCACAGCAAATAGAAGTCACCCATTCACTTTGGTATAACCCGCTGGCAGATTACTATTGGTTCTCTGTGCCTGGCGTATTAGTTTTGCTTGTAACTATAGTTGGTGGTTTTCTCACCTCTCTGAATATCGTGAGTGAAAAAGAACTTGGGACCATAGAACAAATTAATGTATCCCCCATCAGCAAGTGGGAATTTATTTTGGCGAAGATGATACCTTTTTGGATTGTCGGAATGCTGATATTTACCATTGGACTTCTGATTTCGTGGGCGATGTATGGCGTTGTTCCTCAAGGTAGTTTACTTAATTTATATAGTCTTACGGCCATCTATTTAATTGCCTTATTAGGCTTTGGGCTTCTGATCTCAACCTTTAGTGACAATCAACTTCAGTCAATGTTTATTGCTTATTTCTTCATCATGATATTTATTATGATGAGCGGACTTTTCACCTCTATAGATAGCATGCCGTATTGGGCTAGAGTAATTTCTGATTTACTCCCCATATCACATTATATGACAGCTGTACGGAATATTATTGTAAAAGGAAGTGGATTTATAGACTTAAAATGGACCTACATTTATGAATTTATCTTCGCTATTGTACTCAACGCACTAGCTATTTGGAATTACAGAAAAACGGATTAGATATTTCTTCATTTAAAATCAGAAAATCAAGTCGCATATTAGCATTACATTTGCTGATATGTAAATTGCATTCAATGAAACTTTTATACTTCCTATCCCTATTCTTTACAAGCATTTGGGGAATCTCCCAAACTGTAACTATGAATGGTTATGTCTATGACCTTGATGATGGTGAATCCATTCCTAACGCAAGTATTCAAATAGATAATTCTGGCATTACGACAAAAACCAATGCCTACGGATATTATTCTTTAAGCATCACACCGGACACTTATACTTTTATATGGTCAGCCGATGGATTTTATCCAGAAGAGGAAAAATTAACCTTACTAGAGAATTTACGTAAAGACATATACTTAACATCTGAGGGCAATATCAATTTAGACGATATCGTAGTAAAGGCTAGACTTCAAAACAAGTTAAATGAAACCAACATGGGATTAGAAAAGGTAAATGTTTCTACCTTGAATAAAATTCCCGTATTATTAGGTGAAAGAGATGTCATCAAAACCATTAAGCTATTGCCAGGGCTAAAGTCTAGTGGAGCAGGACAAAGTGGACTCTCTGTACGTGGAGGAAGCGTAGATCAGAATTTAGTGACCTTAGATGAGGCAACGGTTTATAATACAGATCATCTTTTAGGATTTTTCTCTACTTTTAATTCTGATGCGATTAAAGATGTAAGTGTTTATAAAGGTACTGCACCTGCAGAATACGGCGGTCGAGTTTCATCTTTTATAGACCTAAGAATGAACGATGGAAATAACCAGCGATTTGAGACAAGTGGAGGATTAGGGCTCATTTTTTCTAGATTAAATGTAGAAGGCCCTATTCAAAAAGGAAAATCTTCTTTTCTAATTTCTGGGAGACGGTCATATGCAGATATATTCCTGAAAATCACGGATGAATACAAAGATAACACCTTATATTTTTATGATTTAAATGCAAAATTAAATTATAAATTATCTGATAAAGATCAAATATTTATTTCTGGCTACTATGGTAGAGATGTGCTCGCTTTAAGTGATCTATTTGGCATCAACTGGGGCAATATAACTCAAACCTTAAGGTATAATAGAATATGGAATAACAGGCTTTTCTCAAATACCTCTTTGGTTTATAGTAACTTTGATTTTGAAATCGATATTAAATCTACCGACCCAGCATTTTCGATTATATCAAATGTCCGTGACTTTAATTTAAAACACGAATTTCAATATGCACCAAATCGTTCTAATCAATGGAAATTTGGATTTACATCGACACATCACACCAATATTCCTGGGGGTATAGAAGGCTTATCACAACTTGCATATTCCAAAGAATCAAGAAAAGCATTAGAATCTGCAGCTTATGTATCCAATGATTGGGAGCTTACAGATCAATTGAATATAAATTATGGTTTACGTATAAGTCATTTTCAACCTTTGAATAGCAGTAATTATTATGAATTCTCACCAGATGGAACTATAACAAAAGAACTTTCTGGGAGTGATATTGATGGATATATACATTTAGAACCTAGATTAGCTTTTAATTATAGGTTGGCTAATAATCATGCAATTAAAGGAGCATTCACACGGAATACCCAAAATATGCATTTGGTATCGAATGCCATCACCTCTACCCCCTCTGATCGTTGGCTAATGTCTTCTAATATAGTGAAACCACAAATTAGTGATCAGGTTTCATTAGGATATTTTTTAGAACATAATCAAAATGCTTATGAATTTTCTGTAGAAACTTATTATAAAAAATTACAAAATCAAATCGATTATAAAGATGCTGCTGATGATAGAGATTTATATATAGAAAGACAATTACGCTTTGGTAAAGGACGTGCTTATGGAATTGAATTACTAGCCAAGAAAAATGAAGGAAATTTAACGGGATGGCTGTCTTACACTTGGTCTAAAACTGAAAAACAAATCAATGAGGTAAATAACAATGAGTGGTATTTTGCCAAGCAAGATCGTCCCCACGATTTTACTGCTGTAGCGATGTATGATTTAAACAAAAAATGGAATTTCTCTGCTTCTTTTATTTATCAAACTGGAAATGCGGTCACCTATCCTACTGGCAAGTATGAAATTGAAGGACAAACAATTTGGCAATATTCAGAACGAAATGGTTATCGTATGCCTGCATATCACAGATTAGATTTAGCAGCAACTTGGACGCTTAAAAAGACTGAAAGACGTTTATCTGAACTTGTATTCAGCATCTATAATGTATATGGTAGAGAAAACGCATTTTCTGTAATGTTTGATAAAGATGAAGACAATCCTAGACAGATTAAAGCCACACAGATTTCATTGTTCAAATATGTTCCTTCTATTTCTTATAATTTTAAATTTTAAATCATGAAAAATTTAATCCATATCAGTATTTTCCTTATTCTTTTAGTCAGTCTTATCGGCTGTGAAAGCGATATAGAAATTGAAGTTGATGATGCGCAGATTAAACCTGTCGTGGAAGCCAAGTTATCTAATCATGAAGGGGATGCACGGGTAACATTGTTTTATTCACAGAATTTAATGGATGAAACGGATCGCAAACCAATTTCTGATGCAAAAGTTACTATCATAGATTTAGAAAATAATACACGTTATGATTTACTAGAGAAGAATGATGGTATGTATGAAAACTATTTACTAAAAGGTTCCATGAACCATACATACAAGCTAGAAATACTGTTACCTAATGGTGAAACCCTTACTTCTCTTGGAACTATGCCCATGCTAACACCTTTAGATGATATTCACTATGAGCTTGCGGACGATGTGCTGCAAGATGATGATGACGATGATAATTTATACAAGATCACTCCAGACTTCACAGATATACCCAATATTAAAAATTATTATCAATTAGAGATTATTAAAAACAGACATAATAAAAAAGGTGTGAATGTATTCAAAGATTTAGGATTTGATGGGCTTGCTAATACTCAACAGATTTATCTTGAAGCAAAAATACTCGATACCCTTTCCATTACACTTCATAATATAGATGAACATAGCTATAATTATATTTATGCGATAGCCAATATCATTAATCAAGGCTCAGGTTCTCCTACAAATCCTGTATCTAATATAGAAGGGGATGCTTTGGGGTATTTTAAAGTTTATTCTTATGAAAATCAGATTGAAATAATCTTAAAAGAATAAGTTTTATGATATAAAAGAAGAGATTATTAAATATAAAAAAGCCTTTAGATTGATTTCTAAAGGCTTATTCTGTGACCCGACTGGGGCTCGAACCCAGGACCCCAACATTAAAAGTGTTGTGCTCTACCAGCTGAGCTATCGAGTCAATCTTTGCAATAAACTTACAAGGATATAATATGTTCAAAATAAAATACTATTTCTACACGTTTCAGTGTAAAAATAAAAGAGTCTCTAGAATAATTTTCCAAAGACTCTTTCTGTGACCCGACTGGGGCTCGAACCCAGGACCCCAACATTAAAAGTGTTGTGCTCTACCAGCTGAGCTATCGAGTCATTTCCGCGTCCTTATTTCGTAACGGGATTGCAAATATAAAACGATTTTTTTTACTGCCAAACGTTTTATAGGATATTTTTAATTTTTATCTTCGCTTCATTGTTTATCACGTTGATTTACATAATTTTAAAAAAAAATATAATATGAAGATTTGTTTAACTGGATATATGGGGAGTGGAAAAACGACGATTGGAAAGGCATTATCCCTAAAAACACATGTACCATTTATCGATTTAGACGAATACATTGAAATAAAAGAGAAACAATCTATCCCTGAAATCTTCAAAAATCGAGGAGAAATTTATTTTAGAAAAATTGAAAATCAATATTTAAAAGAACTTCTAACGAGAGAGAGCTTAATTCTATCTACAGGGGGTGGCACGCCGATTTTTTATAACAGTATGGATTCTATTAATGCAAGCATGGTTTCCTTTTATTTACAAAACTCTCCTGCTGGTCTAGCGGAACGATTAATGAAAGAAAAATCCAAAAGACCCCTCATTCAACATCTAAAAGACGAAGAATTAACAGAGTTTATTGCCAAACATCTATTTGAAAGGAATCAATTTTACAGACAAAGTCATTACATCATAGCTACACAAGAAAAATCCATTGAAAACCTTGTAGAAGAAATCTTGATGAAATTTAAAGCTCATCATCAAAATCCATCATAAAATCATCTAATTCTCGGCGATCTTTTTTGGTAGGTCTACCAAGACCTTGGGATCTATAATATTCTTGCGAGGATCTTCTGATTTTGAGCTCTGCGATTTGTTCTTGGTCTGTTTTATCTTTAATGTATAAAGACACAAGCTTAGCACCCATTCTACTTTTTGGTATTTGCAACACATCAAACTCATACAAGATTTGATTCTTTCTCACCTTTACGCTATCCCCTACCAGCACTTCTTTAGATGCTTTTGCAGGTTCATCATTTACCATCACTCTATTTTTCTTCACCTCTTCACTAGCAAGAGACCGCGTCTTGTAATACCGAACGCACCATAAGAATTTATCTATTCGCATGCTACAAAGATAAGGAACGAGGATTATAGTTCACAAAGTAGTTTATTTAATCCCAAGACTCATATTTCAAAAACGGACTAGAATTAGGGAAATATTTATCAAATTAAATATAGCTTCAGATAATTTTTGGGTTAAAAGAATAAAAAACCTTCATTACCGATTTCCTCTGGAATGTTATTGTACCTTTAAACTTATATAAATCAGGTAATAAAAAGAGAAGTGGTGCAAAACTGCATGTTTAACTTAATAATTAAGACCATGAAAATTTTAATCATTGGAGGAAATGGAACTATCGGGAAAAGCGTTGTTTCATACTTTAAAGAAAAGAACGAAATATTAATTGCTGGCCGAACCAGTGGAGATGTGACTGTTGATATTGCTGATAGTAATTCTATAAAATCTATGTTTGAAAAGATTGGCAAACTGGACGCAATAATATGTATGGCTGGAGAAGCCAAATGGGCCGATTTTAATGAACTTACCGAAGACGACTACTATCTAGGTATAAAAAGTAAATTAATGGGACAAGTAAATCTTGTACGCATCGGGCAAAATTATTTAAGATCAAATGGTTCTATAACTTTAACCACAGGAATTTTAGCAGATGACCCAGTGGTACAAACAGCAAGCGCATCTATGGTAAATGGTGGCATACATAGTTTTGTAAAGGCTGTCGCCCTTGAAATTGAAAATGGAATCAGAATAAATGCCGTTTCTCCAGGTATGGTAGAGGATGCTTATGAAAAATACAAAGACTATTTTCCAGGACATAATCCGATACCAATGCAAAAAGTAATTAATGGATATGTAAGAAGTGTAAATGGAAAAGGCAATGGCGAGATAATTAGAATTTACGACTAACGATATCATTTACCAACATTGATAATTGGAATGCGCAATTTATTGCTCATATATAAAATCTCTTTAAATAATTTAATTTTAGAAAAAGTGAAATATGGAAAAAATAGATAGTTTTAAGATAATTGGAATTGTCACTGAAACTTCAAATGAAAATGGAAAGGCGTCAGAGGATTTAGGTAAATTGTGGCAGAAGTTTTATTCTGAAAATATTCCAGATAAAATACCGCATAAAATAGGAAACGAAATCTATTCAATTTACACCGATTACAAAACTAATCATACAGGGAATTATACTTGCATTATTGGATTCAAGGTAGATTCCATTGAAGAAATTCCCGAAGGACTGGTAGGAAAAGAAATAGGCAGCGGAAACTATCATAAGTATATAGCAAAAGGAGAAATGCCTGATGCCGTCGTCAATGCGTGGAAAGAAATTTGGAAAAATAATGCGGATCTAAATCGCACATTTACAGCTGATTTTGAGGTTTACGGAGACAAATCGCAAAACGGAGGAAATTCAGAAGTCGAAATATTTATCGCAACTGATAATTAACCCCTTGAAAATCACTTAATTTAAAAATTTTGATCAACCCGTTATGTTGCCTTTAATAAAAATAGGCTAAAAGAAGTATGACGCATAAAAAAGCCGTTTCAAAATAAGGATGAAACGGCTTTCTCATTAAATTAAACATTGTGTTTATCCATAAATGTTACGACTCACAACTGCTACAAGAAACTAAACTCCCTACTAAGTCTTTGGAAACACTTTGACTACGTTGGTAATAAAGCGTTTTAATTCCTAGTTTCCATGCTTCTATCATCAGGTTATTCACCTCTTTTACAGGCATAGCTGATGGGATATTCAAGTTTAAACTCTGAGACTGATCAATATATTTTTGTCTAATAGAGGCTTGTTGAATAATCTCTAATTGACTAATCTCTTTAAACGTTTTGAATACAAGCTTCTCTTCATCTGTTAATTGTTCTAGATGTTGCACACTTCCTTGATTAAGCATGATAGAACGCCAAGTATCTTCATTATTAATACCCTTTTCTGTCAGTAACTCTGAAAGATATTTATTCTTACGCATGAAATTCCCTTTGGAAAGTCCAGCTTTATAATAATTACTACTAAAAGGCTCTATACCTGGAGAAGTCTGTCCAAGTATTGCAGAAGATGAGGTAGTTGGTGCAATCGCCATCACCGTTGTATTTCTTCTACCATAATCTTTTAGCAATTCTGGTTCTCCATATATATGTGCCAATTCTTCTGAGGCCGCATTTGCTTTCTCACTAATATATTTGAAGATATTTTCTGTGTGTTGTTTAGCCTCTAATCCCTCAAAAGGAATTTTATTTTTTTGCAAATAAGAATGCCACCCTAATACTCCAAGTCCTAAAGCACGGTGTCGTTTGGCAAATTTATTGGCAGGTGCAAGATAATAGTTTCCTTCTGTTTTGGCTATAAATTCCTGTAATACAGCGTCTAGAAAATAGATAGCGTATTTAACTGCGTCGGTATCTTTCCATTCGTCATATAACTCTAAATTCATAGAAGATAGACAACAGATAAAGGATTCATCTACCGTAGACGGCAACATAATTTCTGAACATAGGTTACTACTATGTACGGTTAACCCATGGTCTTTATAGACTTGTGGCTTGTTACGATTTACATTATCACTAAAGAAAAGATAAGGCAATCCCTTTTGCTGACGAGATTCTAATACCTTGGCCCAAACTTCCCTTTTTTCCATATCGCCATCAATCATCTCTTGCATCCAATAATCTGGAATACATACGCCAAAGAATAAATTCTGGATTGGGTTTCCAATATTCTTGATATGTAAGAATTCTAGAATATCTGGATGATCGATGTCTAAATATGCAGCAAAAGCACCACGACGAACCCCTCCTTGAGAAATGGTATCCATAGCCGTATCAAACAATTTCATAAAAGAAACCGCTCCACTACTACGCCCATTATCTGTCACCGTACTACCTCTACCTCGCAATGCTCCAAAATAACCAGAGGTACCTCCTCCGATTTTAGTTTGCATGATCACTTCTCCCAATTTATGGGTAATTCCTTCTATCTCATCTGGTACATGAACATTAAAGCAAGAAATAGGTAGCCCTCTTTCTGTACCCATATTGGCCCATATAGGTGAACTTAGACTCATCCATCCGCGTTCAATGATTTCTGTAAATATCTCTTTCAATTCTGGTTTAAAGAGCCTCTTACATGCCGCAGTCGTGATTCTATCTATCGCACCTTGTACAGTTTCACCCTTTAACAGGTATCCTCTGTTTAATATTTGTTCACTTTCCTGGTTTAGCCACCAATATCTTTCCATGTTGTTTAATCTAAAATTTTAACTGGTTTTTTGTTTTCATCCACTGCAACCATGGTGAATACACCTTCTATTGATTTGGTGCGGTGGCGATCAAACATATTTTCTTTGAAAACTTCAACTTTTACCTTTAAGCTGGTGTTCCCTACTTCTATAACTTCTGCGTGGAATTCTACAATAGTATCTGCAGGAATAGCTTTGTTAAAATCTATTTGGCTGCTAGATACCGTAACCAAGTTCTTTCTGCAAAAACGAGTCCCTGCAATAAAGGCTACCTCATCCATATTTTGCATCGCTACACCACCAAACAAGGTATTGTAATGATTGGTGGTTCCTGGAAATACCACCTTAAATACACTGGTTTTAGATTCCTCTATGCGTTGTTGTAATTGTTCTTTTTTCATTTAAAATAAATCTGATGCGGTGATACTCTTGTCATGCTTGGTATAATCTACAGGTCTCTTGGCAAAGAAATCATCTAAACTGTTAGAAAACACCTCTTCCTCAAACCAACGCATTGGCGCATATTGTTCTGCAGATATATTGTATATCGTACGCAGACCTATTTTTTGAAGACTGTCATCTACCCTATATTTCATAAAGTTTAACAAGTCCTTTTTGCTTATTTGTTCTAATTCTCCAGCTTCAAAAATCCAATCAAGGATTTCTGATTCTACCTCCAAAGATTCCTTGACGATAGCTGTAATTTGGCTGATAGTTTCTTCATTTTTAAAGGCAGGGAATTCTTCAAAAATCTTGTTTATAATATAGATTCCTGCATTGGCATGTAATTGCTCATCTACAGAAGTCCATGCTATGATATTACTCGTATTCTTAAGGTATCCTTTGAATCTAGTGAAAGATAATATAATAGCAAATTGACTGAATAAAGAAACATTTTCTACCAAAATAGAAAATAAAATCAAAGAGAACACGTACTCTTCTGGATTATCTGTTTTAGCATTCTTTAAGGCCTTGGTCAAATAATCAATTCTCTTTTGTATCGGCGGAATTTGAGCTATTTTTTCAAATTCATGACTAAAATTCAAAACCTCTAATAACCTTGAGTAAGCTTCTGAATGACGGAACTCACACTCTGCAAAGGTACTCCCTAATCCATTAAATTCTGGTTTGGGTAAGTGCTTGTATAAATCTCCCCAAAAAGTTTTTACATTTACTTCTATCTGTGCAATAGCGAGTAAACATCTTTTGATCGCTTCTTGTTCATGCGGTTCAAGGTTAGATTTAAAATCTTGGACATCAGCAGTAAAATCCACCTCTGAATGCACCCAAAAAGAACGATTTATACTTTCTGTAAATTGTAAAACCTCTGGATACTCAAATGGTTTATAAGATTGACGGTAAGTAAATATATTCATTTTCTATGGCTATTTTTTTAATTTTAAACCGCAAAAAGCTATAAAATCGCCTAGAAAAAGGTGAGTCTTTCTATCGACGTTACTTCTTTTGCGAAAGTAATGTCTATTACTGATAAGGTAATCTGGCTCTAGATATTATCCTAATCACAGTTGCGCAACAGCCCATGAATTTCACATGGTTCCCCTTGTTTAAACCCTACAAAAATTGTAGTGATAAATCAGTAATATTATATTTTTCAAATTTAATTTAAATAATAAAATAGATAAAGGAAAGTGGTTTTAGTTATACACAGAGTTATGAACATAAAAAAAATCTTACTTGCGCAAGGTCTTATTTATCAACAACTTAAAACGTTTATTTAAAATCCAATTCCCTGATTACCAGTCTCAGATTGGTTTTGCTGTTTGTCTCCTCTGGTTTTCACATTTCCTCCAAAGTTATAGCTTAATCCTATGTATAAAACTTGGCTTTCCCAGTGAAATTCTCCCACTTGATTTTGTGGATTATTCATGTCTAACTTGGCATAAAAAGTATTGAATAAATCACTATAC
>JBPCUN010000001.1:0-3412 GCA_051011115.1 Weeksellaceae bacterium | reverse complement strand
ACCGAAGTTTTCACGGAATAAGAATAAATAGGAAAATATGCAACTACCACAACGAGTACCGCAGCACATTTCTGAATCTGCGTCATTTAAAATATTTGCAAATCACATTCCAGATAATTGGATTGTCCGTCACAGAAAGAGATTATGGGATTGATTGTTATGTGGAATTGGTAAATGAAAAAAATCAACTGACAGGGGATTTAGCATCCATACAACTCAAATCTAAAGATACTATAGATTGGAATTTAGATAATACACTAACCATATCCAATATAAAAATATCAACGAGTAATTATTGGTATCGCTTTCCAGTACCAGTATTTCTATGTGTGACGGACAACCAAAAAAAGGAAATGTATTTCGTTTCAGTGAAAAATTTCATAAAAAAAGAATTTTTTAACTTTTGCAAAGCAAAAAACCTTCAATTATTCCATATCAAAAGATATGGACTTTTTTGACAAAAAATCGGGACCATCACTTTTTAGATTGAGATATGCTTTTCAAGATTCAAGAAATCTCTTTGAAAATGAAATGAAAACATTCTTATCAACCTTGGAACGTTATCACAATTTCCAAGATGAACATAGTTACAGGGATTATCATTTGCCCATAGAATCTGTGGATTTAATCTTTTTTGAAGCGATGTATCGAAATTACTTTTTTATTGCTGATTATTTATTAATTGAGCATCCAATTCTGTCTTTAAGAGAGTTGAAATTAAAAAGCAAACAGGTTTTTAAAGATGACTATTACGAACTCTATGAACACGATTTAGCTCAAGTAGTAGAAGATTTTAGAAATTTATCCTTAAAAATAATCAAGGGTCTTAAACAAAAAGTTGAAGCTGAAAAAGAATATTGGATTACTATCGATTTAAACCTATTTAATTACGTTACTAATATAAAAGATAACGGCGAGCTGCCACACTATTGATTTTTTAATTAGAGTATCTGGTAATTTAAATTAACCTTGAAATACTGTACTAAAGAAAATTAAAAATAAATAACCAAAACAATTTCAATAGCTTTGTGAATCATCCATAGTTATCACAATAGTTATGTTAAGCACCGCTGAAATAAAATCCTTGATTGCATCGGGAGAGGGCTATAATGTGGAATTCAAGAGAAATATTCCAAGCAAGGTCAAAGAGGTCACAGAAGAAATCTGTGCCTTTGCCAATGCAGCAGGAGGCACTATTTTATTAGGTGTGGATGACAATAATGTTATTCAAGGAATTACTTTCAATAATGCAAAGCACTCTGCACTTCAAAATTCAATAAACGAAATAACACCTGCATTACATTGTGAAATCTATCCGTTAGAGGTTGATGGTAAAGAGTTGGTGCTAATTGAAGTGCCTTCGGGCGAAAGCAAACCTTATGTACTTTCGGGTGCTATTAATGTACGCCAAGGCCCTAATTCCCAAAAACTAACAACGGTTGAGGAAATGAGGGATTTTTTTCAACAGGCCGATAAAATATATTTCGATGAAGCACCCTGTAAAACCATTGATATAGTACAAGATATTCCTGATGCCAATATTATTCAGTTTAGGGATTTGGCAGGTTTAAATTCCACGATTTCCAATGAGCAGGTTTTTCAAAATCTTAAACTGATTACAAAAGAAGGTTATCTTAAAAATGGTGCCGCTTTGTTTTTCGCAAAAAACCCCGAAACGTTTTTTGAAAAAGCAGTAATTCGTTGTATTGCCTTGGATGGTATTGACAAAAGATACATTGTTGATGATAAGACAATGGCAGGAACGCTATATCAACAATTCCTTCAAGCGATGGCTTGGCTTAAAACAAAGCTTAATGTTCGATATGATATTGAGGGTGTAGGTTCACAGCCACGTAAGGAACTCTGGGAAATTCCCGAAACAGTGTTTAAGGAAGCAATCATCAATGCGCTGGCACATAGAGATTATTATGATAAAGGTGCGCGTATTTCCATTGAAGTTTTTACTGATAGAGTTGAAGTTTCAAATCCTGGCGGACTTGTTAGTGGCATTCCTAAAAATGAATTTGGAAAAAGAAGTTTAAGTAGAAATCCTTTGATATTTGGTCTATTTGAAAGAATTAGAATGGTAGAACAAGTAGGTTCTGGTATCAGTAGAATGAGGGATTTAATGGTAGAAGAAGATTTAACGCCACCTGAATTTAATACTGAAGGTATATTTACTGTTACATTTAGAAGACCTTTTGATTTTGATAAGTGGGTAGATAAGTGGGTAGATAATCTTACTGATAATAGAGTTGGAATTATTAGAGCTATTCATAAAGATAATAAAGTTTCTAAAAGAGAACTTGAAGATATAATAGGCTTAAGTCCTACTGCCATTGATAATAATATTGATGCTCTAAAAGATATTGGTCTTATTGAAAGAATGGGTGGAGCAAAAGGTGGCCATTGGAAAATTAATTACATACTTCCTTAAGTGGGTAGAAAAGGTGGGTAGAAAATCTATTGTTAAATTAAAAGTTAGAAATGAAGGTATGTTTTATAGAATATGGGTGTAACAATTAAAATGCCATTAACTTTCGAGGTCTGCTTTCCTGAAGAAGAACAAAAATCCATAGACCATTATTTGAAGGATTTAGGCAAGGATATGCGATTGTTAATGGGTTCTTTTCTATTGGGAATTAAAAATAGCGGTTCTAAATTTTCTGGTCTTACAGGCTTTTTGCCAGAATATTTTTCAGAAGCCAATTTTCAATTTGCAGATAGTGTTTATAAACGGATGGTAATTTTTGCAAGGGAAAATGATTTCGATATAGAAAGTTTTGAAGTCCTATATCCAATGAGTAGTCTTACCTATTTTGAGTACGTTTACGATAATCCAGCCGAATTTGATAATAAGGAATATAGCAGAGAGGAATTTTTAGATATTGAAATCAATTTTTTCAAGGCCTACACTGTTTTCAATCAAAAAACAATTACGGAACGAGGTAAGGATTTAGCACAAAATTTTAAGGAATATGATATTAATGGCAATCTCACGAATTTTTTCATAGGAAATAATCTGCACAGTTTCGATATTACAGACTACCAAATAAATAAGGTGTTTTACTGTCAATTTTTGAAAGCCTACAGTTTCTTTGAGTTTTTAGAATCATTTCAAGGTAGCGAGCATCTAATCAAGGCATTTTATAATTATTATGATGTCCCAAATTTCAAGAAGTATCTTCATAAATTATTGGGTATTGTTTTTCCCGTGCTAACCGCAAAAAGAGAGGCTCAAACTGAAATACATCTGGAGGCTGACAAGCAGGAAGAACTCTCATTGTTTATTGAGAAACATATAAAACTGGATGATGAAAGGTTAACCGATTTTGATTTTACTGGATTGGGTGGAGGAGACCATATGGTTTATGTACGCGATAGTCAAGGTTGTGAATCTGAATGGAATATC